>DNLZ01000492.1:1505-10526 GCA_003488325.1 Planctomycetaceae bacterium | reverse complement strand
GACGCGCGAGGCGATGGCGCCGCCCGGCACGACGCTGGTCTTCGACCGCGTCGTCGAGTCGGGGGCGCCCCTCGCGGTCTGGCGGCACGAGCGCCGGGAGCCGACCGGCGCGATGACCACGATCGCCGCCCGGCGCGTGACGGTCGACCTGCCGCTGAAGGATTGGCCGACGGCTGCGGCGATCGCGGCCGAGATCGCCGCCTGCCGCGACCGCACGCTCGGCGAGCGGCTGCGCAGAAGGCTGCGGATCAGGGAGTCCATCGGTGACGGCACGACGTTTCCGCTGGAGCTGTGGGGCTGGCGTGTCGGCGAGGCCCTCGTGCTCGGTTCGATGGCCGAGGCCTACTCGCGCCTCCAGCGCCGGCTGCGTGCCGAGTTCCCGGACCGGGCCGTCGTCTGGCTCAATCTCGTGAATGGCAGCATCGGCTACCTGCCGCCGGCCGAACACTACGACGTCGACGTGTACCCCGTGTGGCAGACGCCCTTCGACCGCGGCAGTCTCGAACGCGTCGAGGAGGCGGCCGTGACGCTCGGCCATGACCTCCTGGCCCCGGGGTGAGGGCCCGACGCCCCGCGGCGTCACGTGCGGGCGGCCGGCGGACCCGACGCGAACGCGTCGGACCGGGGCGTCTCGGCGAGGAAGGTGCCCTGTGGATCGAGCATCGCCCAGAGCACGGCGTCCACCGCCATGAGCACGACGAAGGCCATGAGCGCCGCATTCCAGGTGCCGGTGGCCGAGACGAGCCAGCCGATCGTCACGGGAAAGAGCATCGCGCCGAAATTGCCCGCCGTGTTCATCGCGCCGAAGACGGTGCCGGACCGCTCGCCGCCGTAGTCGATCGCCACGGTGTAGCCCGCGACGCCGCCGAACGCAGCCGCGAACGCCCCCGCGCTGATCAGTGCGATCGCGGCGCGGACATCGGCCACGAGGACGGAGACCGCCATCAGGCAGGCGCAGAAGCCCATGCCCACCACGGCCAGCCCCTGTCGCGCGAGTCGCTTCCGCCCGGTCACCGCCAGCACGCGATCGGACGCATGGCCGCCGATCACCGCGCCGAGGAGCGCCGCGCCGCCCGCACAGGTCGTGAGCAGGCCCGACTCGAGCAGCGACACGCCGCGCGTCTCGCGGAGAAACGTGGGAAACCAGGTCACGAAGAAGATCATCGCCGCCGCGCGCAGAAACTGCTGCCCGCACAGCAGCTGGAGTGAACGGTCGGCCAGTCCGGCTCGCCACGCCGCGCGACGACCTGTCCCCGGCGACGATGCGACCGCGGGGGTCGCCCCGGCGCCCGCCCGGCCCGCGACGAGCCAATAGGTCGCCGCCCACACGACACCCGGCACCGCGTACGCCGCCAGGCACACCCGCCACCGCGCCACGCCGACGTCCGTCGACCACGGGCCGACCCGCTCGAGCAGCCACGCGGTCAGCACCGGCGCGATCGCACCACCGGCGAGCATCCCCGCTCCGAGCCAGCCGGAGGCCCGCGCCAGCTCGGTGCCGCCGAAGACGCCGCCGATCGTGCGCACGGCGCAGGGCATCGCGGCGGCCTGAAAGATGCCCATCGCCGTCCAGGCGGCGACGAGCGCCCCGTACGTCGGCGCGACGGCGGTGATGCCGGTCGCCATCGACCAGAGCACCGCGGCCACGACGAGCGTGCGCCTCGAGCCGATGCGGTCGGCCACGGCGCCGGCGGGAATCTGACACAGCGCGTACCCAAGCTGCCACGCCGACTGGAGCAGACCGAGGGCCCATGTCGCCCGCACGAGCCCGAGATCGGCGCCGATCTCGGACAGCGGGACGCTGATCGCCGCCCGTTGGACGTAGGCGATGAGGGCCATCACCACGAGGAGGCTCAGGATCGTGTGGCGCATGCGGAAGCCACCGCTGCCTGGAGGCGTGCGAAGAGACGATCGACCTCGCGGGCGGTCTCGTCGTCGAGCGACCAGCGGCAGGGCCCGCGGCGCCGGTCGGACCGGAACAGTCCGCGCCTCACGAGCAGGTATTTCTCGATGGCCAGAAACCCGTCGAGTCCGGCCTGCATCTGGATCGCCACCAGGCCGCAGATCGGGAGGGCGAGGCGGTAGATGGCGTCGTCACCCGCAGCGGAGGCGAGCGCCCTCCAGAGCGCCACGACGCCGTCGAGCAGGTCGACCCCCGGCATCGTGCCGGCGATTCCGCGGCGATGGCTGTCGACGAGCAGGATGCCGCCGGATCCCTCGAAGATCCGCGCGCGTCCGGCCGTCGCGTCGCGAAGCCGTGACAGGTTCGGACCGAGCGGCGCCGCCTCGGGCTTGAAGAGGATCTTCTCTGGCCCGTGCCGCTCGAGCAGTTCGACGTGCACCTCGAGCGGGATCGCCTGGCCGACATAGGCCGAGGCGTCCTGCACCACCAGGGGCACCCCCACGGCCGTGGCGATGCCGTGAAAGTAGTCGACGAGTGCGGGGGCCGGCAGCGGCGTCGTCAGCGGGGGCACCGCCATGACCGCGTCGCAGCCAGCCGCCTCGGCGGCCACGGCATGGGTCCGCGCCGCGGTGAGGCTCTCCGCACCCACGCTCATGAAGACGGGCCCACGGCCGGCCGCATGCCGCACCAGCAGCCCGGCGAGCTTCAGGCGCTCCTCCGTCGTGAGCTTCAGCACCTCCGACACCATCCCCGTGCCGAGGCCGTGCGCGCCGGTCGCGAAGATCCAGTCGACCTCCCGGGCCAGATCCGCCTCGTCGATCCGGTCTTCCGCGTCGAACGGCACGTGGACGATCGGGAGCACGCCCTCCAGACGCCGCGTGGTGACGGATGCGCTCATGGTCCGGCTCCGTTCACCAGTCGCCCACGCTGCCGTCCGGGTGGAAGACGCGGAGCACCTGTTCCTGCTGGAACGGGTGCCGACGCACCTGCTCCTCGTCGATCTCGATGCCGAGCCCCGGCCGGGTGTTCGGCCGCACGATGCGCCCGGCGCGCTCCACCGTGAACCCCTCGCGCACGACGTCCTGCCGCCACGGCACGTCGGCATGCACGGTCTCGCAGATCACGTAGCTCGGCTGGGAAAAGCCGAATTCGAGCGATGCCGCCGTGCTCACGGGGCCCTGCGGGTTGTGCGGCGCGAGCGCGAGCCGGTGGACCTCCACGAGCGCCGCGATCCGCCGCGCCGCCGACAGGCCGCCGCAGTGGGTGATGTCGAGCTGGCACACGTCGCACGCTCCCGCGGCGAAGAGCCGTGCGAACTCCGCCAGATGGGTGATGCGCTCGCCGGTCGCGATCGGCGTGCGGACGGCGGCCTTGATCGCCCGGAGTCCCTCGACGTTCTCCGGCCAGCAGGGCTCCTCGAGAAAGTAGAGGCCGTACGGCTCGAGGACTTTGGCGAATTGCAGGCCCATCGCGGGCGACGGACGCGCGTGGCAGTCGACCATGATGTCGATCCTCTCCCCCACGGCCTCGCGCATCGCGGCCACCGCCTGCTCGGCGCACCGCAGCGCTCCGAGCCCCTCGAGCGGCATCGTGGGAGGCACCGCCATGCTCTTGAAGGCCGTGAAGCCGTCGGACACGGCCTGACGGGCCAGGTCGGCGAACCGCTTCGCGTCGTCCGCGGCGGTCTCGTAGAAGTCCTCCATGCGGCCGCCGCCCAGATGGCAGTAGGTGCGCACGTGGTCGCGGACCGGGCCTCCCCACAGCTTCGAGCAGGGGAGATTGGCGACCTTCCCGAGGATGTCCCAGAGGGCGAGATCGATGCCCGCGATCGCCGTGGCGCGCTCGATGCCATGGCCATGCCAGAAGTGCTGCCGCACCATCATCTGCCAGAGATGCTCGATGCGGGTGGGATCCTCGCCGACGAGCAGATGCGACAGGTCCTCGAGGGCACCCACGATGCCGCGGGTGTGCCACTCGAGCGTGGCCTCACCCCATCCCCAGAGCCCGTCCTGGTCGGTGACGACCTTGACGAACACCCAGTTCCGCATGCGCGCGTGGCAGACGTGGCTTTCGACTCGCAGGATCTTCATCGCGTGTGCCGCCGGATGGTCACCCGCGGGCGGTCGTCCGGGCGGAGGCCGCTGGTGCCGCGCGGCAGCATAGCCGATGAGGCCGGTCGCGAAGCACGTCCAGCCCTCCCACGGCCCGCGACGCCCATCGCACCGGGCCGCGTGCCGTCGGGGCGACGGTCACTTGCCGATGCAGTGCCGGGAGAAGACCCGATCGAGCAGGTCGGGGCCGAGCTCGACGCCGGTCACCTCGCCGAGCGACTCCGCCGCCACACGCAGGTGACCGGCGAGCAGCGCCTCGTCGAGGCTGCCCGCGGCGACGTCGCGGGACATCATCTCGCGCGCCGCCGCCACCGCGGCCGCAGCGGTGTCGAGCCCGTCCGCAAGCCTGACCGTCGCGGGCGACGCTCGCGGCGGGAGTCGCGACACGGCTGTCGCGATCGCGGCGGTCAGCGCGGCGAGGCCCTCGCCCGTGACGCTGCTCGTCGCGATGATGGCGGACGACGAGCGCGCCTCGCCCATGCCGGGGATGGCGACGCGGTCGCAGCGCGTCAGGACGTCGATCCGCGGCCGGCGCTGCGAGGGCTCCGCGCGGGGAGGGATGCCCGCCTCCGCATCGTGACAGGCCACGACCACATCGGCGTCGGCCAGCGCGCGTCGCGCCACCGCCTCGGCCTCCACCGCAGGGTCGTCCCCGGGAGCGTCTGCGTTCCGGTGCGCCGGCCGCACCTCCTCGAAGCCCACCATGCCCGCCACATCGACGAGCACGCACGGCGCCGCGCCGGCGTCCGGAATCGCGAGTTCGAGCCGTGTCTCGAGCCGGTCGCGCGTCGTGCCGCGGGCGTCGGCCACGAGCGCCGCATCCCGCTTGGTGAGCGCGTTGTAGAGGCTGCTCTTCCCGACGTTGGGTGGCCCGACGAGGACGACGCGCGGCACATCCGCGCCCGCGATGCCCCGCCCTGCGAGGGCGGCACGCGCGGCGGCCAGGGCTTGAGCCGTGCGTTCAATCCGGGCGGCGAGCGCGTGCCGGCCCTCGTCGTCGAGCCCGGGTGACGCGTCGGGGGTCGTCTCGTCCGCGAAGTCGATCGAGGCTTCCACGTCGGCGAGCAGGTCGAGCAGGTCGTCCCGCAGCCGCCGGAGGGTCGCGCCGGAGCCGCCCGCCAGACGGTCGAGGGCGGCGGAGAGCTCGGCAGGAGTCCCCGCCTCGACCACCGCGAGCACCGCCTCCGCCTGCACGAGGTCGAGCCGGCCCGCGAGGAAGGCGCGGAGGGTGAACTCTCCCCCGCGGGCCACCCTCGCGCCGTGGCGACACGCCGCGGCGATCAGGGCATCGACGAGCGGCGCCGAGCACGGCAGGTGCACCTCCGCCAAGGGCCCACCGATCGGCCCAGCCGGTCCCGGCCAGTGGAGCACCTCCACGGGTACCGGTCCCCAGTCGGCGGCAAGGAGCTCGCCGAGGTGCGTCGCGACGACGCTGGGTGGCGATCCGCCCCCAGCATGCCCCCCGGCGTCGAAAGGCTGGAAGAGCGACGCGAGGAGCGACGCGAGACCGTCACCGGCGATCCTCACGATCGACCGCGCGCCGGACCCATCGGCCGTGCCGGGGGCGACGATCAGTTCGTCCGCAGACCACATCGGCTCGGGTCCGTCGCGGCTGGCTCGTCCGGGAATGCGCCTTGAGGGGCGGCGGGCCACGCCGGCCGCGATCGGTCAACGCGGCTTCCGCCTCGCCTGCCGCTTCTGCCGCGCGGCGTCGGCCGCCCCGGTGCGCACGGGCACCGCGGGAGCATCCACGACCCGCACGCCCTCCGGCGTCACGCCACTTGCACCGGCCGGCGCGTGCGTCGTCGTCGGCAGCAGCAGGCGTTCCGCGATGCCCCAGAGGCTCGACGCGATGAAGTAGAGGCACAGTCCGCACGGCACCTTGAAGAACATGAGCGCCATGAACCACATCATGTAGTTCATGACCTGCTGCTGCATCTGCTGCTGCTCGTCCATCGCCGGCGGCATGAAGAGCTTCTGCTGCCAGAGGAACAGGCCGATCGTCGCGAGCGGGAAGAGATTGAGGAACGGGCCGAGCCAGCCCTCCGGCGCGACGAGGAAGGACGGCATCCAGCTGGACCAGTCGAGGAACATGTCGGGGGCCGCCAGGTTCGAGCACCAGCGGATCGCCGACGAAAAGAGCGGGGCCTGCCGCAGCTCGACGTCGGTGGCCAACGCGCGGTAGAGGCCCATGAAGATCGGGATCTGGATGAAGACGAGCAGGCAGCCGCCCATCGGGTTGTAGTTGTGCTTCCGCCAGAGCTCCTGGGTGGCCCGGGTGCGCTTCTCGGGATCGTTCTTGTACTTCTCGGCGATCGCCTTCATCTCCGGCTGCAGCACCTGCATCTTCTGCGAGGAGAGCGCCTGCTTGCGGCTCACCGGAAACATCGCCCCGCGCACGATCACGGTGAGCAGGAGGATGGCGATACCGTAGTTGCGCACGACCGCATGCAGCCCGTGCAGGATGGCCGTGAGCGGCCGGGCGACCCAGCCGAACCAGCCGTAGTAGACGAGGTCCTCCATGCCGCCGCCCGCTCCCCCGAACCCGCGCAGGAGCTCCGGCTGCTTCGGGCCCGCGAAGATCTCGTAGCGGTGTGTCACCGGGGCGTCCGGTGCGACGGTGAGCTCGCGCGACACGAGCCGCGCGGTCACATCGACGAGCTTGCGGCGCGCCCCCTCGGGCACGCTGCCGACGGCGCGCGGCCGCACCTCCGCCAGGTCCGGCGCGTCGGCACCGACGACCGGAAGGACGGCCGAGGCGAAATAGAGGGAGTCGACGCCCGCGAAGGCGAGAGGCTTGCCTTCCAGGATCGCCGAAGACGGATGCTCGAGCGATCCATCGGCGATCTTGAGCCCGCTGACGAGCGCGCTCTTCTCGCCGGTGAACCGCATGACGACGTCGCGGACGGCGAGGCCGCCGAACATCTCGGGGCCGACCCGCTGCGCATACCACCATCCCTCGGTCGGCAGGCCGGTGGGGCCATCGAGCGCGTACACGATCACCGTCTCGCGCTCCGGCGACCGCACCTCGACCGTCAGTCCGAGCCGGTAGCCGGTCTCCTGCGCGGCGTCAGGCGGCGCGGCGATCCGATACTCCTTGGCGATCGTCAGGCCGCCGGGGAGGGACCGCGTGAACCGCACGCCGTTGCCGTCCGCCGTCGGGGCCGTCGTCCAGTCGACATCCGCGAGCTCGTGCCCGGGCAGATCCGCCGCGCTTTCGCGACGCGTGCGGCCGTCACGGCGTTCCAGCGAGAGCAGGAACGAAAGTGGATCGTGCGTGTCGCCGTCGGGGTCGGCGACCGGTTCGGCACGATGCTCGGGCCGCACCACCTCGAGCGGGCGCCGTGCCGTCTCGAGCTCGCAGGACATCGTGCCTCCGTCACGCACGAACTCGACCGCGAGTCGCTGACCGGGGCGGGTGGCGGCCAGAAGATCGCGCAGCGTGCGCGGATCGGGAGTCGCGAGCCCGTCGACGCGCACCACCTCGTCGCCCGCCCGGAGTCCGGCGCGGGCGGCCGGTGTGCCGTCGCCGACCACTCCGAGCCGGCACCCCGCGGCTCCGGCGACCGGAGCGAGATGCCCGACGTACCCTGACCGGTCGTCCTGATCGTGAAACCGTGGATCCGCCAGTTCGATCCGCTCGACGGCCGCGCCCCGACTGGTGAGCGTGACGAGCATCCGCGCCGGGTCGGCGGCGTCGAGCGATCCGAGCGTGCGCCGCTCGCGCGCCGCATCCGCGCCGGCCGGATCCTCCGGCTTCGGCTCCGCGGCCGCATCGGCGACGTCGGCGGACGCGCCTTCCGGCGCGGGGGCCGGCGATTCCGGCTCGACGACCTCGCGGCTTTCCGGCGCGGGGGGCTTCACCGGCGGCGGGAACAGCCAGGCCTGCAGCGCCTGACCGGCCACGATGATGGCCAGCGCCACGGCGATGAAGGTGAGATGCCTGCGTTCCACGAGCCGTCTCCCGCGCTGCGAAATCCCTGGTGCGATCACCGTTGGTGTAGCACACCCGGGCGGAGGCGGCACACGTCCGTCATCCAAGCCCTACTGGCCCTTCTCGAGACGGTCGCCGAGAAAGTTGTCGAGGTCGGGAATGGCGTGGATCTTGCGGGCCGTCTCGGCCCATGGGTACTCGATCCGCCGGAACCGCACCTGTCGCTCGTCCTCGAGGATCACGTAGCACGCGCGGGGATCGCCGTCGCGCGGCTGGCCGACCGAGCCGACGTTGATCATCGCCTTGTCCGGCGGCAGCGGCAGGCAGACTTCCGTGTCCGACCGCGGCACCGCCGGTGAGACGAAGTCCGGCGCGGTCGTGAAGATGCCGGGGATGTGCGTGTGCCCCTGGAAGCAGTACCGACCGACCAGCTCGAAGATGTGCATCATCTTGAGCTGGTTGTAGACATCCTCCGGGAAGACATATTCGTCGAGGGGGCGGCGCGGCGAGCCGTGGACGAACTGCACGTCCCCCTCCACGTGCGACCGCGGCAGCTCGCCGAGAAAATCGCTGATCTGGTCGGACGCGTTGCGCGGCAGCCGATCGTGGACCTCGAGCTGGCCCCGCGTCCAACGGATCGCCCGGTCGGCCCGCACGTTGAATCCGTCGGGATCGAAGAGGGCCCCCTGGTCGTGATTGCCGAGAATCACGAGCCCGCACCGCTGCTGCACGAGCCGCGCACAGGCGCACGGGTCGGGACCGTAGCCGACGATGTCGCCGAGGCAGGTGATGGTGTCGACGCGTTCCCGCTCGATATCCTCGAGGACGGCCTGGAGCGCCTCGAGGTTGCCGTGAATGTCGCTGATGATCGCCCGCTTCACAATCGTTCCGATCCCTGGCAGGGGGTACCCGCCGGGTGAGGTGGCGGCGCCGCGACGGCGACCCATGGAGGGTACGACTGCCCCCGAGAGCGGTCAAGAACGCCGTCGATCGTGTCGGTGGGCATGCCGGAGCGGCCGCCGATGAGAACGCTCGCCATCGACACGAGCCTCGCCTCCGGCACGGTCGCCGCG
>DNLZ01000492.1:1021-1213 GCA_003488325.1 Planctomycetaceae bacterium | reverse complement strand
CGCCTCCGGCACGGTCGCCGCGCTCGACGGTGACCGATCCGTCTGCCTGCCGCTCGGTCCGGCCGGTCGCCACGCGACCGACCTGAGCGCGGTGCTGACGACGGCGGCGTCACGGCTCGGCTGGCGGATCCGCGACGTCGAACTCGTGGCCGTCGTCCGCGGGCCGGGATCGTTCACCGGGCTGCGGGTGGG
>DNLZ01000492.1:553-721 GCA_003488325.1 Planctomycetaceae bacterium | reverse complement strand
GTTCACCGGGCTGCGGGTGGGAGTCGCCACGGCCAAGGCGATCGCGTGGACGTCCGGCGCGCGGCTCGTCGCCGTCTCGGGATTCGCCGTGAGCGCGCGCCGCACCGCGGCAGCGCTCGGCGAGGAGCCGCCGATGGCCGTGGCCTTCGATGCCGGTCGCGGCGACGT
>DNLZ01000492.1:0-186 GCA_003488325.1 Planctomycetaceae bacterium | reverse complement strand
CCCGCCCGTGCTCGAGTCCTTCGACACCTGGCTCGCGCGCCTGCCACGGGGGTGCGTGGCCACCGGACCGGCGCTCGCGGTGGGACGGGATCGCCTCGAACCGCGCCACGACGTCCGCCTCCCGCCGGCGGACGCGTGCGGCGGCGACGCCCTCGCCGCGGCACGGCTCCCGCCCCCCGCCGCGGC
>DNLZ01000490.1:1889-8597 GCA_003488325.1 Planctomycetaceae bacterium | reverse complement strand
TTCCGCCCTGAACAGCCGCCTCGCATCATCCGCCTGCCGCGCGATGACACGGTCCCCCGGGCGCCGTACGATCGATCCCATGGGTGCGTCGCGCCGCCACGAGGTCGCTGCGGAAGTGCCGGCCGCGAACGCGGGCGAGCCCGCGCCGATCGCGGTGTCGACGCCCGCACCCCGCACCGACACGACGATCCCGCCCCGCTCCGGCTCCTGGGAGGCGTTCGCCGACGGGTTTCTGCTCGCTCCCGGCGGAGTGGACGCCGCGGCGATCGATCCGCTCGTCGGCATCGAACTCGGCGGCGTGCGCCTCGAGCGGCTCATCGGCTCGGGGGGCATGGGACGCGTCTACGAGGGGACGCAGCGCCGCCCGTCGCGCAAGGTCGCCGTGAAGCTCATGCGGCCCGGCCTCGTGGCCCCGTCGCTCCTGCGGCGCTTCGAGTTCGAGGTGGAGGTGCTCGCCCGCCTGCGGCACCCCGGCATCGCGACGATGCATGCCGCCGGCACGCATCGCCTCGGCGACCGCGAGCTGCCCTACTTCATCATGGAGCTGATCCCCGGGGCCGACACGATCACGCGACATGCCTCCGCCAGGCGGCTCGACACGCGGCGGCGGCTCGAGCTCTTCCGCGACGCCTGCGACGCCGTCGCGCACGGGCACCGTATCGGCGTCATCCACCGCGACCTCAAGCCCGGCAACATCCTCGTGGACGACGAGGGCCGCGTGAAGGTGATCGACTTCGGCGTGGCGTGCACGACGGGCGTCGACGTGGCGCTCGCCACGCAGGAGCGCGACCTGGGACGGTTCGTCGGCACGCTCCAGTACATGAGTCCGGAACAGTTCGCCGCCGATCCGGCGGCGCTCGACGTGCGTTCCGACGTCTACGCCCTCGGGGTGGTGCTCTACGAGTTGCTGGCGGGGCGGCCTCCCCACGACCTCCGCTCGACGCCCTTCCTGCAGGCGCTCACGATCGTGCGCGAGGCGGCGCCGCCTCCCCTGCCACCGGCGACGCGGGGGACGGGAGGCGAGCTCGACGCGATCGTCCAGACCTGCCTCGAGAAGGACCGTGAGCGCCGGTACGGAAGCGCGGGGGAACTCGCCGCCGATATCCGCCGGTTCCTCGGGGGCGAGTCGATCGTCGCCCGTCCTCCCGGACTCGTCGGCTCGCTCGTCAAGCTCGCGCGGCGCCATCGCGCGGCCACCGTCGCCCTGGCCGGGATGCTCGTGACGCTCGCGGCGGCCGTGGTCGGCATCTCCACGTTCGCGATCCGCGCCGAGCGCGCCCGAGAAGAGGCCGAACGGGAGCGGACACGCGCCGTCGCCGAGCGGGAGCGAGCCGACGTGGAGACGGCGGTGGCGAGGCGACGCCTCTACGTCGCGAATCTCTACCGCGTCGCGGATCTCGCGCAGGCGGGCTCCTTCGGCGCCGGCCGCGCGCTCCTCGAGGAGACCGCGGCGCTCCTCACTCCCGGCGCGTCGCGACCCGCCCGGTCCGCAACGGCCCGGCGGCCACTCGAGCTGCGCATCCTTGCCGCCGAGCTCGACCACGCGATCGCGGTCGCCGACACGGGCCGCGCGCTGCGATCGCTCGCCGTCAGTCCCGACGGCCGGCTCGTCGCGGTCGGCGACGAGGACGGACGCGTGCTGCTCTGGACGGTGGACGACATCCTGCGGACGGGCGGCCGCTCGGCGCCGCGGATCCTCGCCGGCCACGGCGCGGCCGTGCGGTCGCTCGTCTTCTCGGCCGACGGCACGCGACTCGCCACAGCGGGCCGCGATCGCGTCGCGCATGTCTGGGATCTCGGCGACGCCGCGGCGACGGTGCCGGCCGTCACGTGCGCGGGCCATGCGAGCGAACTCGACATGGTGCGGTTCTCGCCTGACGGCCGGCTCGTCGCGACGTGCTCCTGGGACGGCACCGCACGGCTGTGGGATGCCTCCACCGGTGCCGAACGGTCCGTCTTCCGCGCCGGCAAGGGCCGCATGTCGCACGTGGCGTTCAGCCCCGACGGCGCGCGGCTCGCGGTCGGCTCCAACGACGGCGTCGCCCGCGTCCACGACGTGGCCACCGGCGCCGAACTGGCGCGGATGGAGGGACACGAGGGCCTTCTGTACGGCCTCGCATGGAGCCCCGACGGGGCGCTTGTCGCCACCGCCTCGCTCGATCACACGGCCCGTCTGTGGGACGCCGCCACGGGGTCGGCACGGCACGTGCTCGAGGGACACTCGGGCTGGGTGCGGGGCGTGGCGTTCAGCCCCGATGGCGCGCTGCTCGCGACCGCGGCCGAGGACGGCACGAGCCGCATCTGGGACGTCGCCACCGGCGCGCTCCGCACGACCACGACGCACGGCAGCGCGGTCAGCGGCCTGAGCTTCAGCCGCGACGGCACGCGCCTGCTCGCGCGCACGGCGGATCTCGCGGCGAGTGTCTGGAGTCCCACGGCCACGACGCCGCACGCGCTCCGAGGCCATGCGGAGCCGATCTTCGGCGTCGCGTTCGACACCGATGGCGCACGTGTCGCCACGGCATCGGCGGACGGCACGGTCCGCCTCTGGGACGCCACCCGCCCCGGCCGACTCCCGTCGCTCGAAGGCCCGCCGTCGCGCCGGCGGCTCATCGCGTTCAGCCCCGACGGACGGGTCGTGGCCATCGCGAGCGACGACGGCACCACGCGTCTCTACGACGCCGCCACGGGCGTCGAGCGGGCCACGTGCGCCGCGCCCGCAGGCACGCCCGGGGGCCTCTCCTTCACGGCGGATGGACGGCGGCTGGCGGTGTATCTCGCGACTGACGCGCCGCAGACCGATCTGTGGGACGTGACCACCGGCGGCCGCATCGCCACGCTTGCCGGGGGCCACACGGTGCCCCGCAGCCCGAGCGTCCTCTCACCCGACGGCTCGCGGTTGCTCACGCGGCTGCCCCCATCGGGTCCGCACGCTTCTGCCACCGACGACCACGGTCTCTCCACCGCGGCCCTCTGGGACGTGACGACCGGCACACGCGTCGCCGTGCTCGAGGGGCACGAGGACTTCATCGCGGCCCACGCCTTCAGCCCTGATGGCACCCGAGTTGCGACCGCCTCCTATGACGGCACCGTGCGACTCTGGGATGCCATGAGCGGTGAACCCATCACATCGCTCGTCGGGCACGACGCCTGGGTCATGGCGGTCGCCTTCACGCCGGATGGGCGCGTGGTCGTCACGTCGTCGAAGGACGGCACGGCGCGCACGTGGGACGCCACGACCGGCGCGGCCCGTCGTGTCCTCCGGGCCACCAGCCCCGCCTCGGGCAACCTGCCCGGCGGCATACTCCTCCAGGCTCTCGCCCCCGATGGCACACGCCTCGCGCTCGTGGATGTCGATCGGGTGACGAGCGTGTGGGACGTCACCAGCGGCTCCCGCCTCACGACGTGTGCGAGCCACGCCCACCAGATCGTCGAAGTGGAATTCTCGAGGGACGGCACGCGGCTGGCCACCGGCTCCACCGACGGCACCGCCCGGCTTTGGGATCCGGTGACCGGCGAGGAGCTCGCGACGCTGCGTCACGACGGACCGATCGCCAGCCTGGCCTTCAGCCCCGACGGTTCGTGCCTCGCGACGGCGGTGCGCGGCGACGGCGCGATTCGCCTCTGGGGGCCATCCAATGCGGAATGGGCGTCGGCTCGCCGCGCGGCACCGGCCGCGTCGAATCGCTGAATCACGCGGTAAAACCCAATCTTGGGCGGCCTTGCGACGGCCTGTTCGGCCTCCCTATAGTCCCGCCCCCTCGGCCGTGCCGCGCCCATGCAACATCCGCCAACCCGTCGCTCTCGTCGACCCGCGCCGCGCGCGGCATGTCGGCCGCCCCCCGGCTGGCGGGCGCTCTTCCTCATCGCCCTCCTCGTCACCCCCGCCGTGCGCGCGGACGAGGAGCCCGATCCCCGCCGCGCGATCAGCCCCGGACTCGTGCCGTTCGTGCCCTCGGCCGTGTCGCGACCCGACGGCTGGCCCGGCAAGGCGGCGGGAGACGCCGTCGCCGACGCGCTCGAGGAGACCGACGCGGCCCCGAAGCGGCTGCCCGAAGAACCGGCGGCCGACGGCTCGGTGAACGCCGAACGACACGTCCTCTCGAGCATTCGTTCCAAGCCCGGTGGCCCCCTGCGGGCGACCGCCGGTGACGTCGTGCCGGCCACGTTCGAGGAGACGGCCGCGGGCCAACCCGGCGCCGCCGGCCTGCCCGAGCCCGTGCTGCTCGAAGGGACCCGCGTCGTGGCGCGGGTCGGACCCGAGGTGGTGCTCGAGAGCGACCTGCTCACGCCCAAGGCGCTCGAATGGCTCGAGAGCGTCTCGCCCGGCCTCTCGCCCGAGCAGGTGCGCGAACTGCGTGCCCAGATCTGCCGCCAGGTGATCGACCAGCACATCGAGACGCTCCTCGTCTACGTCGATGCGTGTCGCGAGATTCCCGAGGACAAGCTCCCGGAGGTGCGCCAGAACGTCGACAAGGCGTTCGACGAGCAGATGGTGCCCAACCTGCTGCGCGAGTCGGGCGCCGCCAACATCATCGAGTACGAGCACCTTCTCAAGGCCCGCGGCCAGTCGCTCGACTCCATGCGGAAGATGTTCTTCGAACGCGGTCTCGCGCAGGAGTGGCTGCGGAAGAACGTCGACGACACCGGAGAGATTCCCCACGCCGAGATGATCGCGTGGTACCAGAACCACCTGTCGGAGTACGACTATCCCGCCAAGGCCCGCTTCGAGGCGCTTACGGTCAAGACGGAACTCAAGCGTTCCAAGCAGCAGGCCTGGGACCTGCTCGCGGAGATGGGCAACGAGGTGCTCGCCGGCCGCCCCTTCGCCGAGGTGGCCGCGAGCCGCTCCGAGGGGCCCACGGCCCGCAACGGCGGGCGTTTCGACTGGACGAGCAAGGGCAGCCTCGCGTCGAAGCTGCTCGACGAGGCGATCTTCACGCTGCCGATCGGGCAGCTCAGCGCGATCCTCGAGGAGGAGAAGGCGCTGCACATCGTCCGGGTCACGGAGCGCGTCGAGGCGGGCCGCACGCCGTTCATCGAGGCGCAGACGGGTATCCGCGACACGCTCCGCCAGGAGCGCCGAGAGAAGTCGATGAACGACTACCTCAGCCGACTGCGCGGTCGCACGCCCGTGTGGACCGTCTTCCAGAACGCGTCGCCCGGCGGACAGGCCGTGACCGCCGGCCGCCCGACCACCACGACGACGCGCTGACGCCGGGGGCACGCGCCGCGGACCGGCGCGACGTCGACGCACGGCACGACGCGGCCGCGCCGATTGCCCGCCTCGTGCGCGCGGGATAGACTGCCGGCCCCGGCGGAGCCCTCATCCCACCGCGAGCCGCGCATGTCCCCTCCCACGAGCGATTCGGCACCGGTTTCGGCGACCAAAAGCCCGGCAGCTCCCCCGTGGCCGGGCACGCATTCGACCGGCGTCGTGCACGTCGACGTCGACGGCCGCAGCGTCGACCTGCCCGTGATCGTCGGCACGGAGGGGGAACGGGGCCTCGACATTTCGCGGCTGCGTTCGGCCACGGGCGCGATCACGCTCGACGAGGGCTACGTCAACACGGGCTCCACCACGAGCGCCATCACGTACCTCGACGGCGAGAACGGCATTCTTCGCTACCGCGGCTACCCCATCGAGGTGCTCGCCGAGAAGTGCGACTTCGTGGAGGTGGCCTACCTGCTGATCTACGGGAAGCTGCCCACGAGCCAGGAGCTCGACTCCTTCCGCACGTCCCTCTCGCACCACACGATGATCCACGAGGACATGCGGAACTTCTACACGGGGTTCCCGCGCGACGCGCATCCGATGGCGACGCTCGGCAGCGTGGTCGGGGCCCTCTCCACCTTCTACCAGGACTCGCTCGACGTGCGGGACCCACGGCAGGTCGAGGTGAGCGTGCACCGGCTGCTGGCGAAATTGCCGACGATCGCCGCCTACAGCCACAAGAAGTCGTGCGGCCAGCCGCTCATGTACCCGAAGAACGACCTCGGGTACTGCGAGAACTTCCTCCACATGATGTTCGCGGTGCCGTGCGAGGAGTACCACGTCGATCCCGACTTCGCCGACGCGCTCGACATGCTCCTGATCGTGCACGCGGACCACGAGCAGAACTGCTCCACCTCGACCGTCCGGATGGTCGGCTCGAGCGACGCCAACCTCTTCGCGAGCATTTCCGCGGGCATCTGCGCCCTCTGGGGCCCGCTGCACGGCGGAGCGAATCAGGCCTGCGTGGAGATGCTCGAGAAGATCGTCGCCGACGGCGGAAACGTGAAGAAGTGCGTGGACCTCGCCAAGAAGAAGGACTCCGGCTTCCGCCTGATGGGCTTCGGCCACCGCGTCTACAAGAACTACGACCCGCGGGCCCGGCTCATCAAGGCGACGTGCGACAAACTGCTGGCGAAGATCGCCCGCCACGACCCGATCTTCGACGTGGCCCAGCAGCTCGAGGAGGCCGCCCTGGCCGACGAGTACTTCATCGAGCGCAAGCTCTACCCCAACGTCGACTTCTACTCCGGCGTGATCTACCGGGCGATGGGGATTCCGGTGCAGATGTTCACGGTGCTCTTCGCGATGGGGCGCCTGCCCGGCTGGATCGCCCACTGGATCGAGATGCACCACTCGCCGACGAAGAAGATCTGCCGACCCCGGCAGATCTATTCGGGCCACACGCTCCGCGACTTCGTGCCGATCGACAAGCG
>DNLZ01000490.1:1279-1472 GCA_003488325.1 Planctomycetaceae bacterium | reverse complement strand
CATTGGAGGCCTACGCCACCACGCGTGCGAATCCGAGGCCCCGTTCCCGTGGCGTACGCCTCCAGGCGTGCGAATGAGGCCTCAATCCCTGTGGCAGGCTTCCAGGTGAGCGAATTCGGGATGAGGGCCCGCTCGGCCCGTGCAAGCGAGACGACCGCTTCGCGTGGGCATTCCTGTCGGTGCCGAGAATCGA
>DNLZ01000490.1:0-864 GCA_003488325.1 Planctomycetaceae bacterium | reverse complement strand
GCGGCCGCGGGGTCGAACGTGATGCTCGCGGCGTTGATGCAGTAGCGGAGTCCCGTCGGTGGCGGGCCGTCGTTGAAGACGTGCCCCAGGTGGGCGTCGCAGCGCCGGCACGTGACCTCGGTGCGGATGCCGAAGCCGGGCAACCGCATGAGCGAGCGGTCCTCGTGCTCGGCGATCGTCCTGCCCTTCACGCCGTCGATCGGCGCGTTGAAGCTCGGCCACCCGCAGCCGCTGTGAAACTTCTCGCCCGACTTGAAGAGCGGCTCGCCGCAGCAGATGCAGCGGTAGGTGCCGGGCGTCTCGGTGTCGGTGTAGGCGCCGGTGAAGGCCCGCTCGGTGCCCTTCTTGCGGGTCACCTCGAATTGCAGCGGGGTGAGCCGCTTCCGCCACTCGGCGTCGCTCGTCGGAATCTCGTCGTCGTCCAGACGGCGGGTGAGCGCGGGATTCACGGTCGGGTCGCCGTTGGGCATCGTGGAGGCTCCGGGGGAGGCCGCCGGCACGGACGGGGACGTCCGCTGCGGCTGACCGGCGGGGGGCGCGGCGGTGACGGCCGTCGCGGCGGCCGCGGGCAGGAGGGCGAACAGGCTCCGTCGCGTGAAAGGGCGCGTGAGCCAGAGACACATCTCGAGAGGACGTCGCGGAATCATCGACGATTCTCCAGGGTGGCGAAGGGCGGGCCCGCGGACGATCAACACCCGTATTTTAGACCACCTCCACGTTCCATGCAGCGCAGACGAGGCGAAGGGGGTCGGCGAACGCTTCCTGAGCGAGCGGCCGGAGCGGCCCGAGCGAGGAGCCATTGCGCCGTCGGAGCGGCGGACGAAATCCAGTTGCCGCCCCCGGAGCCGGTGCACGAGCGAGGCC
>DNLZ01000348.1:1938-5429 GCA_003488325.1 Planctomycetaceae bacterium | reverse complement strand
CCCTGCGGGTTGTGGTCCCGTCCCTTGCCCCCCTGTGAATCGCTCGTGCGTCCGAACTCACCACCCCAGATGACGAGCGTGTCGTCGAGCATGCCGCGGGCCTTGAGGTCGGCGAGCAGGGCGGCGGCCGGTCGGTCGGTGGCGAGGCCGCACTCGCGGTGGTTGGTCTCGATGTTGCTGTGGCCGTCCCAGGGCACGTCGTCGACGGCGCCGTCGCCGGCCGCGTTTCTGCCGGCGAAGATCTGGATGAAGCGCACGCCCCGCTCCAGCAGCCGACGCGCCGTGAGGCACTGCTTCGCGAACACGCCGCACTTCGGGTCGGCGGTGCCGTAGAGGTCGTGCATGGGCTTCGACTCGGCCGACAGGTCGAGCGCTTCGGGCGCCGCGGTCTGCATGCGGTAGGCGAGTTCGAAGCTGGAGATGCGAGCGGCGAGATCGGCCTGCGTCGGCCTGGCCTCGGCATGCAGGCCGTTCATCCTCGCGAGCAGATCGAGCTCCGCCCGCTGCGTTTCGAGCGACTGCCCCTGCCGCAGGGCGAGGTTGTCGATGGCCACGGGACGCCGAGCATCGATGGCGAGGGCCTGGTGGCTCTTGGGGAGGAATCCGGCCGACCAGATCTGGTCGTCGCCCCGGGGCTTGCGCTCGTGCATGACGACGAAACTCGGCAGGTCGGCGTTCATCGTGCCGAGGCCGTAGTCGAGCCAGGCGCCCATGCTGGGCATGCCCGGCCGATTGAGTCCGCACATCAGTTCCATCGCCGCCGGGGCGTGGTTGTTGGCCCGCAGGTGCATCGAGTGGATGAAGCACATGTCGTCCACGTGTCGAGCGAGCAGCGGAAAGATCTCCTCGTTCACCCACGTGCCCGACTCGCCGTGCCGGGCCCAGCGGAAGGGGCTGGCGAGGCACTTGCCGCTGGTCTGGAAGAAGCCCACCTGGCTGTCGGCACCGGGCAGCGGCTCGCCGTTCCTCGCCTGGAGTTCCGGCTTGTAGTCCCAGGTGTCGACCTGCGACGGGGCCCCGGGCATGAAGAGCCAGATGACGCGCCGTGCGGTGGGCCGATGGTGCGGCAGGAGCCGCACGGGGGACGCTCCGACGCTCGTGGCGGCCAGGGACTCCTCGCCGAGCAGCGTGGCAAGCGCCAGCGTGCCGAAGCCGAGGCCGGCCTCGCGAAGGAATCGCCGCCGCGCCGGCAGCGCGAGGTCACCGATCGTGGCACGAGCGTCGGTCATGGGGAGCGTCCTTCCGGGTCGACGGTCAATCCACGTAGATGAACTCGTTGAGGCAGAAGATGAGCTGGCACACGTCGGCGAGTGCGGCCTGACGACCGGCCGTGTCGTTTCCCGCGGCCTCTTCGCGGGCTGAGAGCAGGCCGGTGAAGGCTTCCAGTTCGGCGGGACTCGGCGCCCGCGCGAGGGCCGCGCGGAAACAGGACGTGACCACCGCGTCACCCGCGACCGACGCCGCCTCGATCGACAGGGCGTTGCGCGCGCGTTTCGCCAGGTGCTCCGCGGCGGTCCGCACGAGCGGCGCGTTCATCAGCGCGAGCGCCTGCGTCGGGACCGTCGCCACGCCCCGCGACCCGATCGGCTGCACGGGCTCGGGCTGGTCGAACACCTGGAGGAATCCGATCGGCTGGCTCCGCTTGACGTCGAGATAGACGCTGCGCCGTCGGCTGTTCGCGTCGAGGCCCGCGCGTCCGCCCATGGTCTGGTCGAGCATGCCCGCGACGGCGAGCACGGCATCGCGAATCGCCTCCCCCTCCAGACGCAGCGGTCGCCGGTGCCACAGCAGGGTGTTGTCCGGATCCTTCGCAAGTCGCGCGGCGTCGGTCGTGCCCGCCTGGCGGTAGGTCGCGCTCGTCACGATCAGCCGGTGCAGGGTCTTCAGGCTCCAGCCGCTCTCGACGAGGCGGTTGGCGAGCCACTCGAGCAGTTCCGGATGTGTCGGCGCGTCTCCCTGCGTACCGAGATCGTTGGGCGTGCCGACGATGCCGCGGCCGAAGTGGTGGTGCCAGAGACGATTGACGATGACGCGGGCGGCGAGGGGGCCGGCTCCCCGTGGCACGTCGGTGAGTCCCCGCGCGAGCCCCACGCGTGAATCGGGCGGCGCTGCGGCGTTCGGTCCCGCGAGCAGGTCGCGCTCGGCCTCGTCCGCGGCGATCGTCGCGAGCACGAGGCCCGCCTCGGCCTTGCCCTTCTTGCGGCCCACCTCGCCCCGTGCGAGCACGAAGACGTCCTCACTGCCACTCTTCACGCCCTGGGAGTTGCCGGTGATCACCCACGGACCGTTGGTGGCGGAATACACCTTGAGCAGATTCGGTCTGGGCTCCCGTGCATCGACCGCGGCGAGCGGCGTGAACACGGCGGCAGCCTCCGTATCGAGCCTGCTGAACCAGCGGAGCAGCTCGGCCGGATGCCGGGCGAGCGGCTCGGAGCCTGTGTCGCGGGCGGCATCGGCGAGCGTCGCGACCTCGCGGACGGCCTGCGGCACCGATCGGCCCCCGAGGCCGGCGGCACCGGGATCGCTGGACACCGCGATCCGCAGCGCGGCGAACCCGTGCGCGGTGCCTTCGAACCTGAGTTCGACGGTGAGGGTCGTACCGCCTTCGAAGCCGACGGGCTTGTCAAACGCCAGGATCGCCGCTTGGCTCGTGGCCGGTTGGCCCGCCGTGGACCAGCCGCTGCCGGCGTCGGCATCGATCGCCTTGGCCAGTTCGCCGCCCGCGTCCTCGAAGCTGGCCGCGACCGCGGAGAGCTTCGGTGTCACGGCCGCACGCCCCGGGGCCGCGACGAGCGGCGCGGCCGTCACCTTCACCGTGGAGAGGCGGAACCCGCCGTCAGCCCCCGTGCCGGGGCCGGCGCCTTCGGCCGACGGCCGCGCGAGCGCGTCGAGCCTGAGCCCGCCGAGATCCATCTGGTGCGTCGTGAACGTGAGCGTATAGGTGTCGTTCGCCTGCCGCTTGCCGGAGGCGACCACGGTGTCGTCCGCCTCCTGCCCGAGCGTCGCGAACGAGGCCTTCACCGTCTGCGGCGTCAGCACCAGCCAGGGAGCCGCCTGCTGCGCGGGCGCGTCCACCGCAAGCCATCGTGCCAACCGGGTGGGCAGGGTCCCGGCGCGGAACAGCTCCGCTGCCGCCGCCAGGGGGGCGCGTTCCGCCACCCAGGCGTCCCGCTTCTGCCGCGTCGTCGTCGGATCGGGATCGATGTCGGCATCCCGCTGCACCGCCTTGCCGAGACAGGCGATCAGGGCGTAGTAGTCGCGGTGACCGATCGCGTCGAACTTGTGGTCGTGGCACCGCGCACAGCCGATCGTCATCCCCAGCACGCTCGCGCCGAGGGCCTGCGCCATGTCGTCGAGTTGGTCGTAGCGGATCGGCTCGACCGTCTTGGCCGTGACCTGGCCGGGGTAGGGGCCCGCGACGAGGAATCCCGTCGCGGCCGTGCCGGCATGGTCGCCGGGCCTCAGGAGGTCGCCCGCCACCTGCATCCGGA
>DNLZ01000348.1:0-1560 GCA_003488325.1 Planctomycetaceae bacterium | reverse complement strand
CCGGGACGGTCGCCGTCGAACTCGTAGCCGCCGCTCTCCGCATACCGCACCGCGTCGAGCCAGTGTCGTCCCCACCGCTCGCCGTACCGGGGACTGGCCAGCAGCCGATCGACGACCCGGTCGTAGGCGTCGCCCGAGGTGTCGGCGAGAAAGGCATCGAGCTCCTCGATCGTCGGTGGCAGACCCGTCAGGTCGAACGTCACGCGACGCAGGAGCGTCTCCTTCGCCGCCTCATCGTTGGGCGCGATTCCCGCGGCCTCCTGCCGCGCGAGCGTGAATCGATCGATGTCGTTGCGCGGCCACGCGTCGCGCTGCACGCTCGGCGGCGAGACGGGCGCGAGGCGGCGATAGGACCAGTGCCGTCGTCCCGCCGCGACGTCGATCGATCGTTCCTCCTGCCGAGCCGCCGGCTCGTCCCGCGGATCGGGCGCGCCCATGTCGATCCATGTCTCGAAATCGGCGATCACCGCGTCGGGCAGCCTCCCGGTCGGCGGCATCTCGAATCCGTCGTAGCGCAGCGCGGCGAGGAGCAGGCTTTCCTCCCGGTTCCCCGGCACGACGGCCGCGCCGCTCTCGCCCCCTTTGTGCATCCCCTCGCGGGAATCGACGAGCAGGTTGGCCTTGAGCTTGCCCGACCGCAGCGCCTCCGCGGAGTGGCACTGGTAGCAGTGCTGCACGAGCACGGGCCGGATCTTCGACTCGAAGAACGACAGCTGCTCCGGTGTCGGGGCCGCGACGCTCAGGCCGGACACGAGCCCGGCCGCGAGGGCCACGATCGCCCGGCATGTGCCCTGCGCGCGGTCCGGTGCTGCCGACCCCCACCGCCGTGCCATGCATCGGGTGCTGGGCGGAATGCTGGGCATCGAGGGGGCCCTCGCCGAGGTGGGCAGCGGGCCGGCGCCGCCGAGTCACGGATCCGTCCGTCGGGCGTTCGCCACCCGCGCTCTGCTCTATGGTAGCCCACGGTTCGCTCGGGGCGGAATCGCCGCCCTTCCACGCACCACAGCTCGAATCGGCTCAGCGGGCCGCAGGCCACACGAGGCCGATCGCGTCCTTGAGGATCCAGATCCCCAGGCCGATGAGCACGTACGGGAGGACCACGCCCGCCAGCCGCCGCATCGTGGCGGCCACGAGCCTGTGGGTGACCAGCGCCCGGCCCACGACGCACCAGACGGCGGTCATCACGGCGAAGATCGCCGCATAGATGGGCACCATGCCGAGATGCTGCGCGAACACGGGGATATAGACCCCCAGGTTGTCGCCGCCATTGGCGGCGGTGACGGCTGCCACCGAGCCTGCCTGGGCGAGGAACGAGCCGGTGGCATGCACGGCTTCGTCGCCGTCGTCCGCGGACGTGCCCCCCGGTCCCGCGCCGCGCCGCCAGGCCGTCCAGAGCCGATGGAGCCCGAGCCCGAGGGGTACGACGCCCAGAAGCGCGATCCACTCGTGGGGCACCGCCAGGGCACAGGCGGCAGCGGCCGCGCTGGCGGCCACGAGGACGGCGATGCCCGCATACTTCCCCGCCACCACGGCCCGCGCGTCGAGACGCGGATCGGCGAA
>DNLZ01000345.1:7223-9097 GCA_003488325.1 Planctomycetaceae bacterium | reverse complement strand
CCGTCGCCGGAAAGCGACGTGAAGGCGGCGGTCCGGCACCACGCATCGGCACCGTCCCGTGCCAGGAGCGCCGACAGCACCGCGTGCCGAGGCTCCGACGGCAGGACGCCCGCGACGAGCGCGAGCCTGAAGCGCACGCCGACGTCCGGCTCGTTCGCCGCCACCCCCGCGAGCCGCTCGATCAGCGGCGCCGTCAGCCTGCCCGCCAGGGAGAGCGACTCGACGAGCCGCACCCCCGCCGACCTGACGATCGGCGATCCCGACGCCAGGCAGGCCACGACGTGGTCCGATTCCAGGCCTCCGAGCGATGCGAGCACGAAGGCGGCATGCTGTCGGCCGAGATCCGTGGTCGGGGCACCTGGCGCGGGGGTGACAACCTCGTCCAGCACCACGCGCCGCAGGGCGGGAACGGCTGCCATGTCCCGCCGTGCGAGCAGAAGGCGATGCGCCGTGTCGCGGTGCCAGCCGTTCGGATGGCTCAGGAGCGCGACGAGTGCGTCGCTCGTCGCCGACGCCAGGCGCGGGGCGGACCGTCGCTCGGCAGGCGTCGCCGCAAGCCGCCACAATCGGCCCGAGTCGCGACCGCTCGTCAGATCGATGTGCTTCTTGATGGGCGGCGGCAGGCTCGCCGGATGCTCGATCACTTCGCGCTGCATGTCGACGATCCAGAGGCCGCCGTCCGGCGCGTTGGCGAACTGCACCGGCCGAAACCAGGTGTCGCGAGAGGCGACGAGCTCGGATTTCTCGTCGACGCGTTCCGCCCGCACGCCGGCCCCGTGACGCACGATCCGTTTGCGATGGACGAGGTTGCTCCCCACGTCACCCACCACGAGCATCCCGGCGAGGTCCCCGCAACGGTCACCCCGCACGATCGTGATTCCGGTGGCGCTCGTGAAGTAGCCCGCCGGCCGCCCGCCCCCCTCCACCACGCCGGGCACGAGGCCGCTCGCGCGCAGTCGCGTGCGCAGCACGCGCCACGGCTCGACGGGGCTCAGGCGGAAGACCTCCGCCTGCGGTCCGTCCACCGCGATGCTCTCCTGCCCCGACGGTGGAGTGAACGCCGCATTCCTTCCGAGAAATCGCTCTTCGATCATGCAGCGGATGGCGTGATTGCTGTTCGAGCAGACGTACGCGTTGCCCGCGTCGTCGCACGAGCGGCCATGCTGGGCCCCACCCGTCTCCGCGCGCAGGTCGAGCATCCGGGGGTCGAACGAGAAGTCACGGCCGGCGAGTTTCACGGGCTCACCGACCGCCTGCCCGTCGGGGCCCACCCGGCGCACGTTTCCGCCGGTGGAGCTCGCGGAGCCGTAGATGCGGCCATCGAGCCCGAACGCGAACGAGTTGATCAGGCCCTGCACGTTCGTGGTGCCGAACCCCGTGAAGACGACCCGTCGCTCGTCGGCGACGCCGTCTCCGTCGGCATCCCGCAGCCACAGAATGTCGGGCGCGTCGGCCACGAAGACGCCGCCGTCCCAGCAGCAGACGGCGGTGGGCCAGGCGAGCCCCTCGGCATAGGCCGTCGCGCGATCGGGGCGTCCGTCACCGTCGTCGTCGTGAAGCAGACGGATGCGGCCGATCCGCTCCCCCTGATCCTCGCTGTAGCCACGCATCTCGGCGACGAAGAGTGCGCCCTCCTCGTCCCAGGCGATCGCGACCGGGCTGGCCACGAGCGGCTCCGCCGCCATCAAGTCGAGGGCGAAGCCCGGCGCCACGGCGAGCGTGTCCCGGGCCGCGGCGGCGGGCACCTGCGGCAGCCGCGGGAGATCCGCCGCGTAGTCGGTCTCGACGGTGGGGGCGTCGGCCGGCTGGGCGGCGACCGCGGCGCTCTGATGCACCAGCGCCACGAGCGCGACCAGCGAGGCCTCGACCACGCG
>DNLZ01000345.1:3593-6815 GCA_003488325.1 Planctomycetaceae bacterium | reverse complement strand
CGCTCGTGATCCGGCTCGAGATCCACGACGCGCCGGAACGCCTCCACCGCCTCCGTCCTGCGGCCCAGATGATAGGCCATCTCTCCCGTGCGGTACCACGTGGCGACGTGCCGGTCGTCGTGGACCGCCGCCTCGCGAAACTCCCGCAGCGCGTCCTCCAGCCTGTTGCGGCGATAGGCCGCCTTCCCGAGGTGGAAATCCGCACGGGCCCGGTGATGCCGCGCCGCCGCGTGGTCGCCCCGCCGCTCGCTCTCTTCGGCGAGCCGGCGGTGCAGCTGTGGCGATGGGGCCATGGCCGCGGCCCGCTCGCGCAGCGCGGTTGCGGTCACGGCGTCGCCCATCCGGTCTCGGACCAGCGCCTCGAGCTCGAGGCGACTCGCACTGCGGTCGCCGGCGGCATCGACGATGCCGAGGGCGGCGGTGATCCCCGCGACATCGTCCACATCGGCCGCGAGGGCCCCGCGCAGGAAAGCCAGTGTCGCCCGCTGCGGCACCCGCGCCTCGGCGACCAGTGCCTCGAGCGGCTGGATCTCCCGCTCGAGCACGGCAGGATCGCGGCGCGGGTCGCCGGGCACGGGCGGCAGGCGGCTCTCGACCTCCTGCAGGACGCGCGGCATCCCGAGGCGGGTGGTGAACGGGCGCACGTAGTCGGTGCTGAAGTTGGACTCCACGAGGTGCGCGGACCGCTCTTCCATGGCGCGGGCGAGAAACGCCTCGGCGGGTGCACCGGCCGCCTCCAGAATCCGGGCCTTCAACTGGTGCAGCTCGAGGGCGAGCGGCAGCTGGCGAAGCAGGTCGTCGACGATCCTGACGGCCTCTCCCAGCCGACCATCACGCACGAGCAGCTTCGCGAGCTGAAACTGGGCCGGCAGGAACGATGCATTCTCGCGGAACGCGGCCTCGGCACCCTGCACGTCGTCGAGTCGGAGCAGGTTCCTCCCGATCGCGTACAGGGCGAACGGCTTCCTGCCGACACCGTCCTCGGTGCGGTCAGGCAGGTCGAGACACCGCCGATAGAGCGGGTTGCTCGCCGCCATCCGGCCGGTGCGATCGATGCAGAAGGCCTGCCCGAAGAGGGCGTCGATGTCCTGCGGCGCGAGCGCGGCCGCCCGCGCGAAGGCCGACTCCGCGTGCGCGTACGCACCCTGCCCGAGCAGCCCCTCGCCGAGCGTCCGCCACTCCGGTGTTCCGCCCCGGTCGGCCCTCGAGGCCAGCGCGCGAATTTCGGCCGCCAGCAGCGGATCGTCGACCATGTCGGCGGGCAGCGCGGGAGGCACGCGAAGCACGCGGCTCGCCAGGAGCCAGCCTCCCACGGCCAGCTCGACGAGGATCGCGATGACCAGCGTGCGCCGGAGGGCGGGGCTCATGGTGCGCCGCTCCGCTGGAACCACGCCGTCACCCCGGCGATCCGCCGGTATGGTCGACGGAGATTGAGCCCCCCGGCGACGAGGTCGGCGCGACCATCGCCATCGACGTCACCGGCCGCGACCGTGACGAGATGGATCGGATCGGCATCGACCTGCCACGTGCGGAAGTTCACAGGCGCGTCCGACCGCTCCCGTCCCCGGTTCTCCAGCCACACGACCGCCGCGTTGTCGGGATTGCGCCAGTCGTTGTCCATGCTCGCCAGCGCGACATCCAGATCGCCGTCGCCATCCACGTCGCCGACGGCCGCCGCGTAGGTGCCGCCGAGATCGGCGATACGGTGCGCGCGAAACGACCAGTCCCCGTCGTTCTCGAGCCACAGGCACCCGTGGTAGGGCTGTGGGAACGCATCGAAGTCCTCGAGATTGTCTCCCACCGGCAGGACGAGGTCGTCATCGCCATCGCCGTCGAGGTCGGCGGCCACGAGGCCGGCGCTCCCCTGGTCGAAGTTCGCCGTGCGCCAGAGGAGCCGCCTCTCGAAGCGGCCATCGCCACGGTTCTCGAACCCCCACACCTCCTCGTCGTCCTGCGACATCACGGTGGCGATGTCGAGGTCGCCGTCGCCGTCGAAGTCGCGGACGGGCACATGGATCGCGCCCGGGCCCGAAAGCAGCTGCCGGGGCGCAAAGGTCCCGTCGCCGCGGTTGCGCAGCCAGAGCACCTCGCCCCGGGAGTAGCCGAAGATGGCGACGGCGAGATCCACGATCCCGTCGCCATCGAAGTCACCGGCCTGCACGTCGGCCACGCGACGCACGTCCTCGAGCAGGACATGACGCACGTAACCGCCGGGTGTGGATTCGAGCAACTCCACCCGGCCGACGTCGGCATCCGACGGGAGAATGTCGCCGAGGATCGCGACGACGATGTCGCGGTCCCCATCGCCGTCGATGTCGACCACCGTGGCATGCGCCGGCACGTGGAGGTCCTCCGCGACCGTCAGGGATGTCCACCCACCGTCCGAACCGCGGTCGAACCGCACGACCCGATGGCCGAGCGCGTCGCAGGCCACGACCTCCGCAGCCCCGTCCCCATCGAGATCGACCACCTGCACGTGCGTGATCAGGGGGAGGTGACGATCCTCTCCCGGCAGCGTCAGCGGCAGCCGCTCGAACGCGATCGGCGAGGCCGGGTAGGAGGACCCAGCCGCGGCCACGAGCGGGGGCGGGCGAAGGGACGGCACGGCCGGAAGCAGGATCACCGTGCCCAGCGGGATCGCGACCACCGCGAGCGCGAGCAGTCGATCACGGCGCATCATGACTCCGCCTTCATCGCGCACGAACTCATGCCTTGCCGGTCGAGTTCACGCATCATAGGTCAGCAGGACGAATCGCGACCAACGCACCGGCACTGAATGACCGAAACACGGCGGTCGACGTGGCCTGGACGCGGCTCATGCACCGGGCCGACAACCAGGTGATCCCGGCCGACGGCTGGTGATGCGTTCGCTCAGGATTTCTCCGCCGGCCTCTCCGACAAAACCGGCACGATTCCGCCGCCGGCACAGAGATTGACGATGCCGCTCGTGAGCGAGAACCGGCTGAAGTAGCCGGCCACCTCGGCGGTCCGCATGGATCGCGTGGCCACGTCGTAGCGGTACGAGACGTGCACCGCGAGGTCGGCCACGGCATCGCCACGGTGGCCGTGGACGGTGAGCACCGGGAATGCGTCCGGAACGATCCGCTCCTGCAGCACCGCCGCGGGATCGTGCCAGTGCTCGCGCATCGCCTGCTCGTCCATGAACACCCCCGTCCCGCTGTGCCGGTCCCGGAGCTTGAGCACCCAGCACGACGCCTCGGC
>DNLZ01000345.1:961-3219 GCA_003488325.1 Planctomycetaceae bacterium | reverse complement strand
TCCCGCGCGACGAGGAACCCGAGATCCTTGTCCTCGGCGAGCAGCATGAGCGGATGATCGTGCAGGAGCACGTCGCTCGCGAGCAGGAGCTCGAGGGCCGCGCGGTTCCCGTCCGCATGGCGGCCCGCGAATGCCTGCGGGCCGTCGAGGGAGCGGAGGTACACCGCATCGATGGCGACGTCACCGACGCGCAGGCCGCGACCGGCGGCCGCCAGCAGGTGGAACTCGGGCTCGGCCACGACGAGCGTCTCGATCGGGGCCAGGGCCTCCCCGATGAGCGCGAAATCGTTCGCCGCATAGACCGTGTGCTCCTCCTTGACGAGGATCGCGAGCCGCCGGACGCCGCGCTCGATCAGCCGCCGGCGCATCGCCGCGACGGGACGTTCGACGTCGAAATGCCCGGTGAGATGCGGAACCGTGTCGCACAACGCAAGCGCGGCCTGGGGCGCGTAGTCGAACGCGCTGAGGTTGACCCAACCGGCCTCGAGGAGCCTGAGTCTCCCTCCCGACACCAGAAAGTCGAGGCGCACGTCGCCGACGAGTTCCTCCGGGAGCGTCGCGATCGCGCCGCGCACCCAGTCGAGCGGATAGCCGGACACCGCACGGCCGGCAGCATGCGCGTCGAGCGCCCAGGCGAGCGAGGCCGTGACGATCCGCGTGGCCGCATCGGTGATCGTCGCGGCGTCGGCCCGCGAGACGACGCGGGGCACGATCGAGAGATCGCACGGCTCAGGGTCCCGGCGGTCGTAGGCCCGCCTGGCGATCGCGGCCTCGAGGAAGCGCGACCGCGTGGCCTCGTCGGCGTCGAGCAGCGACGCCACACGCGAGTCGAGGGCCATGGCGCCGGCTCATCCTCCGGCGGCGGGACGCAACCGGAACGATCCACGCACGGCCTCGACGAGCGCCCGACCGCGGGCGTTGAGCGTCCTGCCGTCGGAGCCGAGCATCGGCTCGTAGGTGAACACCTTGCAGAACTCGTCGGAGGTCTTGAGCAGCCGCGTCCCCTCGAGCGGGATCTCGCCGGCGATGACGACCTCGTCGTACGACTGCGTCTGGGAGAGCGCGTCGGCCGGTCCGAGAAAGCGGAGTCGTCCGTCGCCGAGGACGTAGCGTCCCGGCTCCGGAGCCGCCTCCACGATCACGTCGTCGCCGGCGACGTTGTGCAAACACAGCTGGGCCACGTCGAGCGGCCGCCCTGGGGCGTTGTACGCGGCCGCGAAGTCGTCGTCGATCTCCGCATCCGGCAGGAACGGGACGAGGTGCAGGAAGCTCACGGGAATCCGGCCGAGTTCACGCTGGCGGTCCGCCATGAGGGCCGTGGTGCCGAGGAATCGGGGATTGATCTCGGTGAAGTAGACGCGTCGGCCGTCGGAGATGAAGTCGATCCCGAAGATGCCGCGGAAGCCCCGCTCGCCGGCGACCTCGAGCGTCGTGAGCCAGCGGCCGACGCGCTCGACGATCGCGCGCATCTGCGCCACCTCCTCCTCGCGGAGCAGGCTCCCCGAGAAGTCGTTGCCGCACCAGCCGAAGCGGAATCCCGTGAGCGCGGGCTCGCCGATGATCTGCAGCGACGCCTCGCCGAGCAGCACGTGGCTCCGCGTGACGACGCCGGCCATGCTCAGGCTGCGGCCGTCGATGAAGGGCATCACCGTCGCCGCCGCACCGTGGTGCGCTGCGACGAGATCACGGAACTGCGCCTCGTCGGTGACGAGATGCACCCCGGAGCCGGCCGCCGATTCATCGAGGCTCACCACGAGCGGCAGTCCGTGGCGTCGCACGAGCACGGGCACGAGGCTGGCCGCCAGCCGCACCTCCACGCCGGGGATCACGGGCACGCCGATCGACTGCATCTCGCGCCGCACCCAGGTCTTGCGGTTGAGCATCGCCACGAGCGCCGCGGGCGGATTGAGCAGTCGCAGGCCGGGATGATTGATCGCGGCCCGCTCGATCTCGGCCGACGACTGGTAGCAGAGCACGCCCGATTCCGGCGCGATCTCGTGGAGGACCCGAAGCCCCTCGTCGACGAAACTTCCCAACTCGTGCATCCCCGAGTCGGTGCGCACCCGCGACATCTTCTCGGTGGAGAGAAAGCAGTCGAACGACCGCTCGTGCCGGGCCGGTTCCTTGCCGTACCGGGTGACCGCCATCACGTCGACGTGCGGGGCGAGAAAGTCGCCCGCGAGCCAGTCGAGCATGCGGAGGGAGAAACAGCCGAGTCCCCGGTCGTGCAGCCAGGGATTGCGGTCGATGGTCTCGAA
>DNLZ01000345.1:453-675 GCA_003488325.1 Planctomycetaceae bacterium | reverse complement strand
GATTGCGGTCGATGGTCTCGAAAATCCGATCGGCCCGCTGGGAAAGCGCCGTCACTTGGCGGCTCCCGGGGCCGTGGGATGAGAGACGACGCAAACGGTCGTGGGCATCGGGAGAGCGGGAAACCGCCGTGCGATCCGTGCGTGGCACCGAATCCCGACTCCCCTTCCATGTAGGAGATATCGACCGGTGACCGCGCGACGGCATGATAGTAGGTACGCGCC
>DNLZ01000345.1:0-133 GCA_003488325.1 Planctomycetaceae bacterium | reverse complement strand
TGACGGTTTTCAAGCGCCGGCGCGAAAGTTTTTGAAGTCCCGTTTTCCCGGCCTCCGGCACGACCCGCGCCACCCCCATCACCATCCCGGCAGTTCCGCGTGGACCCCCCTCCCCCCCCCCTTCCGGCCCCCG
>DNLZ01000049.1:3010-9553 GCA_003488325.1 Planctomycetaceae bacterium | reverse complement strand
CTATCCCAGACGCGCTCTAGGGCGAGTTCGACGGCCGACGGCTGAAGCGGGTACTCGTGAAGGTAATCGGCGAATAGGGCGCATGCACGGCCGCCGCTCGCCGCCCGCTCCGATCGCTCCCGCCTGGGGGCGAAACGCGGCCAAACCGGCCTGCCCGGCGGGCGTGCCACCCGGTACATTCCCGGCGCCATGAGGATCATGACCCGCTACGTGCTCGCGGAGCTGCTCCAGGTGTTCCTGGTCGCCCTCGGCGCGCTCACGCTCTTCATGATCGTCGTCGGTCTCGTGAAGGAGGTGCAGCAGCAGGGCCTGGGCCTCGTGCAGATTCTGCTGCTGGTGCCCTACGTGCTGCCGGAGGCGATGCGGTTCGCGGTGCCCGGCACCATGCTCTTCGCGGCGGCGAGCGTGTTCGGCCGCCTGGCAGCCTCGAACGAGATCACGGCGCTCAAGGCCGCGGGCGTGAGCCCGTTGGCGGTCATCTGGCCTGCCATCGGACTCGCCCTCGTCGTGAGCTTTTTCTCGGTCTGGCTCAACGACGTCGCCGTGTCGTGGGGCCGTGACGGCATCCGGCGCGTCATCGTCGAAGGGGTGGAGGAGATCATCTACGGCAGGCTGCGGCAGCAGCGGTCGTACAGCACCGCTCAGGTGTCGATCAACGTCAAGGCGGTCGAGGGACGTCGCCTCATCCGTCCGACGCTCTCCTTCGCGAGCGGACCGGGCGGGGCGCCGGCCACCGTGTCGGCCGCCGAGGCGGAGCTCGCGGCGGACGCCGCGGCGGGCACGCTCGTCGTCACGCTTCGCGACGGCACGCTCCACATGGGCGACGTGAAGGCCTCGTTCCCCGACACGATCGTGCGCGAGGTTCCGCTCGACGCGGTGAGCCGCAAGGGCGTCGCGTCGACGAGCCCCTCGGAGATCGCCATGGCCGCCTTCGCGCAGGCGCGGAAGGAGCAGGCGGGCCGCATCGACCGGTTCGAGCAGCTCGCGGCCGGCCGGTGGGCGCAGGCGCTCCTGGCCGGACGCATGGAGGGGGCCGTACCGGCCGCGGTGGAGCCCATCCAGCAGACGCTCAAGCACGAGCGGTCGCGGCTCGGGCGGATCGTCATGGAGCCGTGGAGACGGTGGGCGAACGGCTTCAGCTGCCTCTGCTTCGTGCTCGTGGGGGCGCCGATGGCCATCCGCATGCGCAACGCCGATTTTCTCACGAGCTTCTTCATGTGCTTCCTGCCGATCCTCGTCGTCTACTATCCGGTCTTCATGCTCGGCGTCGATCAGGCCAAGCGTGGCGTCGTGCCGCCGGTGGCCGTCTGGACGGGCAACGTGCTCATCGCCGCGTGGGGCTGGTGGCTGCTGCGACGCGTCGTCCGGACGTGACCGCACTGCCATCCGCGGCCGACCCGTTGCGAGACCCGGGGAATGTGCCAGAATTCGGCCGCCCCGCTCGGGACCTCTCGTCCTTGCCAGGAGTCGCGCCGATGGCACGCCCCGTCACACTCTTCACCGGCCAGTGGGCCGATCTGCCGCTCGACGACCTCGCCCGCAAGGCGGTGGCGTTCGGCTACGACGGACTGGAACTGGCCTGCTGGGGGGACCACTTCGATGTGTCGCGGGCAGTCGGCGAGGCGGGCTACTGCGCGGCGAAACGCGAGCAGCTCGAGCGTCATGACCTCTCCGTGCATGCGATCTCCAGCCACCTCGTCGGCCAGGCCGTCTGCGACCGCATCGACGAACGCCACAAGTCGATCCTGCCGCCGCACGTGTGGGGCGACGGCAACCCCGCGGGGGTCAACCGGCGAGCGGCGGAGGAGATGAAGAACACGGCCCGCGCCGCCCAGCGGCTCGGCGTGTCGATCGTGAACGGGTTCACGGGCTCGGCGATCTGGCCGTTCCTCTATTCATTCCCGCCGGTGCCCGAGTCGATGATCGAGGCCGGCTTCGCGGAGTTCGCGGAGCGTTGGAATCCGATCCTCGACGTCTTCGCCGAGTGCGGCGTCCGCTTCGCGCTGGAGGTCCATCCCACGGAGATCGCCTTCGACATCGTGACGGCCGAGCGGGCCCTCGAGGCACTCGACCACCGTGAGGAATTCGGCTTCAACTTCGATCCGAGCCATCTGCACTGGCAGGGCGTGAGCTCCGTCGAGTTCATCCGGGCGTTCCCCGACCGCATCTACCACGTGCACGTGAAGGACGCGATCGTCACGCTCAACGGCCGCTCGGGCATCCTCGCGAGCCACCTGAACTTCGGCGATCCGCGCCGCGGCTGGGACTTCCGCTCCCCGGGCCGGGGTGGGGTCGATTTCGAGGAGATCATCCGGGCGCTCAACCAGGCGCGCTACGCGGGCCCCCTGTCGGTGGAGTGGGAGGATGTCGGGATGGATCGCGAGCACGGGGCTGCCGAGGCGGCCCGCTTCGTCCGCAACCTCGACTTCGCGCCGAGCGCGAGGCAGTTTGACGCCGCCTTCGCCGAGGACGCATGAGCACCGCGCGCGGGGCGCTGATCGGCGGACTCGTCGTCGCCGTGCTCTGCTTGCCCGGAGGCCTGCGCTCGCATGCCACGGCCCGCGAACCGTCGGCGACGCTCGACGAGATCGACACGGCGTTCGCGTCGTCGGTCGCCGCGTTGGAGCGCCGCGCCGCCGCGCTCGGTGATGACAGGCTCGTGGCGCTGCTGCGCGACTGGGACGTGCCCACGCCCGTGGATCGGCAGATCGCCTACGCCATCCCGCCGCGGCTCGAGCGCCCCGACTGGATCGCGGGGGAGGCGATGACGGCGGTCTGGGACGACTTCGTGGCGGCACGCAATCGTCGCGCGGCGGCCACGTTCGAGCACGCCCTCGACGCGGCCCGCGCGCACCGCGACGTCCCGACCCGGGCCGAGCGTGCCGCGCCCTCGGCCGATCGTCCACCCGGCTCGCGCCGCTCGAGCGAGGCCGTGCGTCTCGTCTATCGCACGCTCCGGGATGACCCCACACACACCCGCGCGCGTGCCGCCATCGGCTCCGTGCGGCGGGGGGACGAATGGGTGTGGCCGCCCGCCGCCCGCCGCCTCGATCGGGGCGAGGAGTTCGACGCCGCCTTCGGATGGCTGCCCAAGGGCCGCCTCGCGCGGTATCGCGCGGGCGAGCGCTACGAGCGCGGCCGCTGGATCTCGGCGGAGGAGGATGACCGCCGCGTGCCGGACGTGGAACGTGGGCGGCGGTTCGACTCCGATCACTGGGAGATTCTCTCCGCCGCGCCACTCGCCGCGGCCGCGGGGCTCGCCGCCCGGCTCGAGGAGACGTTCGTCGTGTGGCAGCAGGTATTCGGCACGATCGGCGCGACGGCCGACACCGTGGAACGGCGGCTCACCCAGACGAGCCCGCCACGGACGACCGAGCCGTTCGCAGCCGTCCTCTGCGCGGACCGCAGGCAGTTCGTCGCGGAGGTGGCGCGATCGGTGGCCGTGCCCGACCACGTGGACGGCCTCTACTGGACACCGACCCGCACCGCCTGGTTTTTCCACGCGGAGCCCGCCGGGGGCGACGCGGCGCCGCGCCCCGACACGGTGCATCACGAGGCCACGCACCAGCTCTGCGTCGAGGCAGGCGACCCGTCGCGCACGAGCAAGCTCGCGGGGGAACGCACCGGCTTCTGGGCGATCGAGGCGCTCGCCTGCCACATGGAGTCGATCCGCCCGGCCCCCGCGGGATGGACGGTGGGTGGCCGCGACGCGGGCCGCGTGCCCCGGGCTCGCGAAATCCTCATCGACGAGGAGTTCCAGGTGCCGCTCGCGCGACTGACCTCGCTCAGCCGCGAGGACTTTCAGTCCCACGAGCGGCTCGAGGACCTCTACGCACAGACCGCCGGGCTCGCCGATTTCCTCATGAACGGCTCATCCGGGCGGTTCCGCGAGGCCTTCCTCGAGTACTGCGGCCGCGTCTACGCGGGCACGGCCGACGCGGACACGCTCGCGCGGTTGTGCCGCACGTCCTACGCGGAGCTCGACGCCGCGTATCGAGCCCACCTCGCTGGCGAGTGAGGCCGACGGCATGGCGGGCGACGCATCGCTCTGTAGACTTTTCGGGCCATCCATGCAACGCGGGGCGGCCGTCGTCGCGCCGCCGTGACCAAGGAGACACGATGACCCCCACTGCCACCGCCCCCTCGCCCGACGTCGACCGGCTCGCCATCGACACGCTCCGCACGCTCGCGATGGATGCGGTCGAGGCGGCGCGGAGCGGCCACCCGGGGACGCCGATGGCCCTCGCGCCGGTGGCCTACACGATCTGGCGCGACTTCCTCCGCTACGACCCGCTCGACCCGACATGGCCCAACCGCGACCGATTCGTGCTCTCCTGCGGCCATGCGTCGATGCTCCTCTACGGCCTCATCCACCTCGCTGGCATCCGACGAGGCGGGCCGCACGATCCTCACCATGACGAGCCGGCCGTGCCCCTCACGGCCATCGAACGGTTTCGCCAGCTCGACAGCGTGTGTGCGGGCCACCCCGAGCATCACATGACCGCCGGCATCGAGACGACCACCGGTCCGCTCGGCCAGGGCTGCGGGAATTCGGTCGGCATGGCGATCGCATCCGCCTGGCTGGGAGCACGGTACAACCGTCCCGGCGAGACGCTCTTCGACTACGACACCTACGTGCTCTGCAGCGATGGCGACCTCATGGAGGGCGTCGCGGCGGAGGCTGCCTCGCTGGCGGGCCACCTGCAGCTTTCGAACCTCTGCTGGATCTACGACGACAACTCGATCACGATCGAGGGGGACACCGACCTCGCCTTCCGTGAGGACGTCGGCACGCGGTTCACGGGGCTCGGCTGGCGCGTGGAGCACGTGGCCGACGCGAACGACACGGCGTCCCTCCACCGGGCGCTCGAAGCCTTCCGGCGGGAGTCCGCGAGGCCCACGCTCATCATCGTGAAGAGCACCATCGGCTTCGGGGCGCCCAAGAAGGCGGGGTCCCACGAGGCCCATGGTGCCCCGCTGGGACCCGACGAGATTCGTGGCGCGAAGGCGGCCTATGGCTGGCCGGTCGACGCGTCGTTCCTCGTGCCCGCCGACGTGCCCGCACGGTTCGCGGAGACGCTCGGCCGTCGGGGTGCGGCGGCCCGCGCGGCATGGAGTCGTTCCCGTGCCGGGCTCCCGCACGAGGCATCAGCGGAGCTCGACAACCTCCTCGCCGGTCGCCTGCCCGCGGGGTGGGACGCCCGAGTGCCCTCCTTCCCGGCGGACGGCAAGGGGCTGGCGACACGCGTGTCGGGGGGCAAGGTCCTGCAGGCGGTGAGTGCCGGTGTGCCGTGGCTCCTCGGTGGCTCGGCGGATCTCGCCCCATCGACGATGACGCTCGTCCCCGGGGCGGGCAGCTTCGGGCCTGACGATCGCGCGGGTCGCAACTTCCATTTCGGCATCCGCGAGCACGCCATGGCCGCGGCCTGCAATGGCATGGCGCTGAGCGGGCTGCGTCCGTACGGCTCGACGTTCTTCGTCTTCTTCGACTATCTCAAGCCGTCGCTCCGGCTCTCGGCGATCGGCTCGCTCGGAGTCATCTACGTGCTCACGCACGATTCGATCGGCCTCGGTGAGGATGGCCCCACCCACCAGCCGATCGAGCAGCTCGCCAGCGCCCGGGCCGTGCCGGGACTCTCCGTGTTCCGTCCCGCCGATGCCAACGAGGTGGCCGAGACGTGGCGCGCGGTGATGGAACGGGTCGACCGTCCCGCGGTCATCGTGCTCTCCCGGCAGAACGTGCCGACGCTCGACCGCACCGGACGGGGGTCCGCCGCCGGGGTCGCCCGGGGAGGCTACATCCTGCAGGAATCGGCGGGCGGCCCGCCCCAGTGCATCCTCATCGGCACCGGCAGCGAGGTCCAAATCTGCCTCGACGCGGCGGGCCTCCTGGCGACCGCGGGCGTGCGGGCGCGGGTGGTGAGCCTGCCCTGCTGGGACCTCTTCGCGGCGCAGGATGCCGACTACCGCGAGCACGTCCTGCCGGCGGGCATCACCGCGCGGGTCGCGTGCGAGGCCGCCTGCGGCTTCGGATGGGAACGCTGGATCGGGCCCCGCGGTCGATTCGTGGGCATGTCGGGATTCGGCGCCTCGGCACCCGCCCCGACGTTGTACGCCCACTTCGGCATCACCCCGGAAGCGGTCGCGGCCGCGGCCCGCGATGCGCTCGCCACGACCTGAACGGGCCATCCGCCGAAGCGCGGGACTCGCCCCGGCGTGAGGCCCGCCGACGGCTCAGGGCTGATCTCAGGGCTGGTGATGTGAGTCACCGATCACGGCGTCGTCAGGATCGACGCCCGCGGCGACGGAACCCCGGTGGTTGCGGTAGAGGTGATCGTCCCGATGGAGCGTGTGGGGACGAAGCGTCCTGATGCGACCATCCTCGAAGAGCACGTGGTGGATGCCGTCGGGATGGTTGCTGCTCTTCTCGCAGCACTCGTCCGGCGCGTCGGCCATGATCGGATAGTCGCCACGCCGCAGATTGAGGTTGGGCTGAAGGACGCCGGCCGAATTGCGGTGGCCGAGCGTGTAGCCGTAGTCGCC
>DNLZ01000049.1:1086-2692 GCA_003488325.1 Planctomycetaceae bacterium | reverse complement strand
CCCATCGTCTGGACGAGCTCCTCGAAGCGCGGCGTGCCCACCGCAGCCTTCACCTCGTCGAGCGACGGCACCCGAAAGCCTCCCCGTCGGGAGAGCGTGGAGTCGGGGCAGAGCACCGTGCCGTCGTCCGCCACGATCCGCTCCTCGGACACGAGCGTCGGCGCGTAGAGGCCGGCCCGCGACAACGGACCGCTGTCGGGGGGCGTGGGATAGAAGCGGTGGGATTCCGCGTAGCCCTGCAGTGACGCGGAGAGCTGCTGCAACCTCCGTTCGGCGCGGCGGGCCCGCGACTCCTCGATCGCGTCGAGGAGCAGCGGGGCCACCAGCACGCATGCGGCCAGCGCGCTGGCGCCGATGATGAGCCGATCCAGCCACGATCGCGAACCCGCTGCGGTCCAGTCGCCATCGGCGGGAGAGAGGCCTGGTGACGGGAGGGTGCCCGCGCCCACGGGCCTCGGCCGGGGCGACCTCCGCCCCGCCTCGTCGGGAGGCGGGGCGACGGAGGCCGCGGCCACGAAGGCGAGCGTCCGCTCCGTCAGGCCGCGCGGGGGATCGAATGGCTCCCGGTCATGCTCGAGCGGCTCGAACGCGCCCCGCAGCACATCGAGGTCCCGCCGCAGGCCGTGCACAGGATTCACGGATGCCAGCGCCGTGTCGACCTCGCGCGTCTCGCGGTCGTCCAGCACGCCGAGCAGATATCCGATCAGGTCGTGTCGGAGATCCTCGTGTCGGAGATCCGGTTCCTTGACCATGGTTCGTGTTCCTCATCCACGCTGCGATGCGACCGGAAGCGGCCGGACATCTCAAGGTGCCCTGGTGCTTCGCCACGTCTGGTTCAGTTTCAGTAATGCCGCATTGAGCCGACTCTTCACCGTGCCGACCGGAATCCCGAGGACGTCGGCGGCCTCCCGATACTTCATTCCCTGGTGGTACACCAGCACGAGCGTGCTCCGGAGCGCGTCGGGCAGTTCGTCCACCGCGGCGCGCACCCACGCGCGTGCCTCCTCCTCCTCGATGCGGTCGGAGGCCGCGGGCACGTTGCCGGCGAGCATCTCGATGAGCGTGCCGACGTCGTCCGTCGGCCCTCGGCCATCGAGGCTCGCCATGCGATGCCGCCTGTTGCGCCGCTGGGCGTCGATGGCCTGATTCGTCGCGATGGTGTAGAGCCAAGGCCGGAACCGGCGGCCCTCCTCGAACTGATCCTTCTTGAGGTGGACCTGGAGGAAGGTCGCCTGGAAGACGTCCTCGGCCATTTCCGCGTTGCCCAGGTAGCGGCGGAGATAACTGAACAGTTCACGTTCGTACCGCCTCACCAGGGTTTCGAACGCGGCCGGATCGCCGCCCGACTGACACCGCCGCAGCAGTTCCTCGTCCTGCACGGTGCCACCGGACGCACCATTCCCCTCGACGGCAGTCATGCCGCCCCGAGAGGACGACCGGTCGGTGTCGTGCAGATCCATCCTCGGTACGGACCCCGCCCGGGCCCGGTTCGTCGGGAGCGGAAAAAAACCCGTCACGGAGTATACCCGCGGCGTCCCACGCCGGCCTGCGACGCAACCTGTTGGAGGATTTGACTTTTCGGCTCGCCGGCCGGACATTCCCGCCA
>DNLZ01000049.1:0-707 GCA_003488325.1 Planctomycetaceae bacterium | reverse complement strand
GGGCTTGCGATCGACAACCTGGCCGGCCTCGTGCTGACCGTGTCGCTCCTCGCCACGGTATTCGGCTACCCGGCCGATTTCGCCCTCGCCCACCTCGTGCCGGGGACGGCCCTCGGCGTCGTCGTGGGCGACCTCCTCTTCACCGGCCTGGCCTTCCGGCTCGCGCGACGGACCGGACGCACCGACGTCACGGCGATGCCGCTCGGGCTCGACACGCCGAGCACGTTCGGGATGGTGTTCTTCGTCGTGGGGCCCGCCTACGCGGCGGCCCGCGGGGACGGACTCGAGGCCATCGCGGCGGCACGGCACGCCTGGCACATCGGCATGTGCTCGATCGTGGCCAGCGGGCTCTTCAAGCTGGCGTGTGCGTCGGTGGCCGGACCGATTCACCGGCTCGTGCCCCGCGCGGCACTCCTCGGCAGCCTGACGGCGATCGCGCTGGCGCTCATCACGTTCCTGCCGACGCTCGAGATCCTCGCGTCTCCGCTCGTCGGCGTCGTCTCACTGGGGATCGTCCTCGCGAGCCTCACCGCCCGCATCCCGGTCCCGGCCGGCGTGCCCGGTGCGTTCCTCGCGGTCGTGGCCGGCTGGGCCACCCACGCGGCCGGCACGGCCCTCGGCTGGATCCCGACCGTGGCGCCCCACGCGCCGCTCGAACCGGCCGCGGCGCTCTGGCCCGTGGAGTGGCTGGGGGGGGGGGGGGGCGG
>DNLZ01000432.1:1207-4477 GCA_003488325.1 Planctomycetaceae bacterium | reverse complement strand
CGGGCGCGACCTGGTGGTGGGGGGCGTGACGGTGCCCGCTCCGATGGTCCGCGACCAGCGACCAGGGGATTATCCAAACCGCCGGATGTTATCGTGAGTCCGCTGCATCGCTTTCTTTCTCGTGCTCGGGCTTCTTTGCCTTGCCGGGGTCGTCGATCTCGAGTTCCCGGCAGATCTTCTTCGCCATGAAATCGTTGATCTCACGGTGTCGCGGAACCGTGGATACTTTTCGTGCAGTCGGATTGACGTACACCGTGTGCCTCCCGCCCTCGCGCAGAAAGGCACACCCGCAGGCCTCGATGTGACGAATCAAATCGACCCGTTTCATCACGAAGCCAGTTCAAAAGGCTCTCTTTCGACTTTCTGGCCGATCAGAGCTTGCTCTGCCAACTCCCGATTGGCTTCGAGCACCAACTGGACGGCCTCGCGCAGATTCTCTCGAACCTCGTCGAGCGTCTCTCCCTGGCTGTTGGCGCCAGGGATCTCCTCGATGAATCCGATATAGCCCTCGGGCACCGGCATGTAGACGGCAGTCAACGTCATCGGAGCACCTGAGGGTGCGGGGGGCGGAAACGGCACGGCCTGAGTGTACCGGGAAACGGAACGTCCGTACAGATGCCCGGTGCGGGCAGCGTTTGGTCGCCCCATCAGTGGCGATGATCCCGCGTTGCGGGATACGTCTCACGGGTCGTCAACCAAGTGGGTGACGACATGTTCGAGACCGGCGACGACGCGGGCGATGCGCGTGAAGTCGAGCTTGTCCGGCGTGTCCTCGGGGTCGTGGTAGTAGGGATACCGGAAGACGGCCGTGTCGGTGACCATCACGCCCGGGTAGCCTTCCTGCCAGAATGCCCAGTGGTCGCTCCACCCCACGCCCTCGACCACGTCGGGTATCGCGCAGCCGTATGCGGGAAACCGGGTCGTCTCGCGAAACGCGCCGACCGCACGCCGCACGAACGGGCCCGATTCCACGTTGCCGATGAACGCGATGAAGTTGCCCGTGTCGGGATAGAGCAGCCGCAGCGGCGGAAAGCTCGCGAACGACTGGCTGTCGGGCTCGTCGTCGTAGTAGCCGATCGTCTCGAGGCTGAGCATGACGGCGACCTGTTCATCGTTCCTGCGGCACCGCCTGGCGTGGACGAGTGACCCCATCGCGTCGGTCTGGAACCACGGCATCTCCTCGTTCGCGAAGAGCACGAAGCGCAGCGTGCGGGCCGGCTGCCGGGCCGCGAAGGCGCGGGCCAGCGCGAGCGTCGCGGCCACGCCCGTACCGTTGTCATTCGCGCCGGGAGTCTCCTCGGCGGAGTCGTAGTGCGCGCCGATGATGACGATCTCGTCGGGATTCGTCGTGCCGCGCCGCTCCACGACGAGGTTCGCGACCGTGCGGCCCCGCGCCTCGAACGCCTCCCGCTCGACCTCGTAGCCGGCCGCCTTCAGTCGCTCGGAGAGGAGGGCCTCCGCCTTCCGCAGGTTGTCGTAGTGAAACCGTCCCGCGTGCCGCTCCCCGATCTCGACGGCAAGCGCCGTCACGTCGGCCTCGAGCGCCGTCGCGAGGGTCCGCTCCGCATCGGTGAGTTCCGGCAGCGGCCCGACGTGCGGGCGACCCGGCATGGCGAAGAGCGGAAGCCACGAGCCGCCCCGCTGTCCGGGCTCTTCGGCCCATCCCTGCGGCAGCGCCGCGCCCATGATCAGGCATACCGCCGACACGACGACACGGGCCGCGGTGCCCCGATGTCGTGCCGGCGGTGTGCGTCCGTCTACGCCCGTCGCGTGGGTCACGCGATCTTGAACGACGCCGGCATCGGCAGCGGATAGTTGCCTTCGGCGTCGGGCACCACCGGGGGCGTCGACTCCCACGTGATGTTCTCCGGCATGGTGCGATAGGGCAGGGCGAGCGCCTTCTCGAAGTTCTGCACCTTGCCCGAGTAGGTCGCCATCCGGCCGAGCACCGCCGAGAAGCTCGACGTCGTGCCGTAGTAGGCGTTGTTGAGCGGGACGTCCCGGCGGATCGCGTCGTGCAGTTCGTCGTGCTCGACCTGGTAGGCGTTCGGCCTGGGGCCCTCGTACTTCCAGAGCACCTTGCCGGCGTAGTCGGTGATCTCGCCGATCCGCACGTAGCCCTTCGTGCCCTGGAACTCCTCGTTCACCCGGTTGTCACCGCCGGGGAACTGCTTGCACTGGCTCGCGATGTGCACGCCGTTGGGATACGTGAAGTTCACGGCGTGATGGTCGTAGATCTCGCTGGGCTGTCCCGGCGTACGCTGCTGGCGGCCGCCGACGCCGTAGGCGCTCACCGGGAGCGCGTCGAGGAACCAGTTGGCCACGTCGATGTTGTGGACGTGCTGTTCGCAGATGTGGTCGCCACAGAGCCAGTTGAAGTGGTACCAGTTGTTCACCTGGAACTGCATCTCGTTCTGGCCCTCCTCGCGCTTGCGATACCAGATGCCGGAGCCGTTCCAGTACACCTGCCCGCCGATGATGTCGCCCGCGAGCCCCTCGCGCACCTTCTCGAGCGTGGCGCGGTAGACGCTGTCGTAGTGCCGCTGGAGACCGACGACGACCTTGAGCTTCTTCTCGTCGGCGAGCTTCGCCGCCTCGAGGCACAGCCGCGCCCCGAAGCTGTCGACACACACCGGCTTCTCCATGAAGACGTGCTTGCCCGCCTTGATCGCCGCCTCGAAGTGGAACGGACGGAATCCCGGCGGGGTCGCGAGGATGACCAGGTCGCAGTGGTCGAGCACCTTCTGGTAGCCGTCGAGCCCCTTGAACTGCCGGTCCTCGGGAACGTCGACCTTCCCCTCCATCCCCTCGACGGCCTTGAGCGCGCCCTTGATGCGGTTGTCGAACGCGTCGGCGACCGCCGTCACCTTCACGTTGGATCCGGGCACCGAGAGCGCCTGCTGCAGGGCGCCCGTGCCGCGGCCACCGGCTCCGATGAGGCCGACGCGGATGAGGTCGGTCGATGGGCTCTGGGCGTGGACGGCCGGCACGGCAAGGGCTGCCCCCACGGCACCGGCGGCCCGCAGGGCGTCGCGGCGGTTCAGGATGGTGCGGGTGGCGGTGTCGGTGCGCTGCATCGCGGCGGCTCCTCGGACGTGAAGGCAGGATTGGAAAGGATGCTGATCGTCGTGGGAATCACGAAAACCTCGTGGCCCCGGCGGAAGAGAATACCGCGGGAAAGGACTCGGCAACAGCGGCCGCGGAGGTTCCCGCCGAGGTTGTGCTCCTGCTGTCCCCGTGGCTCCCGCTGTCCGTGTGGCGCACGCCTCC
>DNLZ01000432.1:0-845 GCA_003488325.1 Planctomycetaceae bacterium | reverse complement strand
CGCCTCCAGGCGTGCGAATGGAGCTGGCGGCACTCGCCCCATGCCCGTCGGCTTACCTGCTCAAGCACCCGACCCGGCTGCCGCGGCGTCGATGAGCCACTCGAGTGTGCCGGCCGGCACGATGCCACGTGCCGGAGCGTCGGCCACGTCGCCGCTCGGAGCCCTTACCCGCGTCAGAGCCTCGGCCTTGTCGGCACCCGCGACGAGAAACAGGATCGCGCGGGCGGCGTTGAGCAACGGATAGGTCGCCGTGAGCCGCCGCGTGGCGAGCTGCGGCACCTCGTTGACCACGAACCAGTGTCGGCGCTCCGCGAGCGCAGCGGTATGGGGGAAGAGCGACGCGGTGTGTGCATCGGTGCCGAGTCCGAGGAGCACGAGGTCGAACGCCGGCGGCGGACCGTCGAGCGGCACGTCGAACGCCTCCGCGACGACGCGTTCATAGTCGCGGGCTGCACCAGCGAGGTCGTCGCGTTCACCCTCGAGCCGGTGCACCTGGGTCGCCGGCAGGTGAATCGTGTCGAGCAGCGTCTCCCGCGTCATGCGATAGTTCGAGTCGGGGTGGTCGGGGCCGACGCTGCGTTCGTCGCCCCAGAAGAGGTGCGTCGCGTCCCACGGCAGGGCGTCGTGCGGTGCGGACGCGAGCAGCTGGAACAACCTGCGGGGCGTGCTGCCTCCGGAGAGGAGCACGCGGAAATCGCCCCGCGCGGCGACCGCCGCGGATGCCTGTCGCTCCCATGCCGCCAGCGCCGTGGCGGCGATCGTGTCGGCATCGGGCAGGATCGTGAGGCTCATGCAAATACTCCATGTACCTCGTGTGCGCCATGTACCTCGTGTACCGGGTGTGC
>DNLZ01000273.1:1878-6573 GCA_003488325.1 Planctomycetaceae bacterium | reverse complement strand
GGGCGCCGCCGCAGCTCCCGTGGTCGCCGCCGCGGCAGCACCTCCGCTGGCCGCGCTGCCGCCGCCCATCGCGCCGATCCCCGTCATGACACCCGCGATGCCGCAGCCGATTCCGGTGACGACGGCATCGCTGCCACAACCCACGTCACCGACGGACGCGTCCTCGAACGTGCATGCCTGGAAGGTCGTGGCCGTCTACGACGGCGACACCGTCACCTGTGTCGACGAGAACAATCAGCAGCAGCGGGTGCGGCTCGCCGGCATCGACGCTCCGGAGTCGGGCCAGGATTTCGGCAAGCAGGCCCGCGATGCCCTGGCCGGCATGGTCTTCGGACGCACGGTGCAGGTCGTGGACGACGGTCGCGACTCGACCGGCCGCTGGCTCGGTCGCCTGTCGGTCGATGGCATCGACGTCAATCGCCGCATGGTCGCGACCGGCATGGCCTGGAACGCCGATTCGGGGGAGGAGTCGTACGCCGCGGCCGAGGCGCTCGCGAGGTCCGGCGGGATCGGACTCTGGTCCCAGCCGAACCCCGTGCCGCCCGCGACCTACAGCACCCAGGCCACGCAGAAAACCTGATCGGCGGCCGACGCGCGGCGGACGGGCTCGACCGGCGCCCATGCGACGCGGCCGCACGGCGTCATGCCGGTCGTTGGCCGATCTTCGGCCCCTTCGACCGCTGCGACGCATAGATGCCCGAGTGGCCGCTGAAGAGGTAGGCGAGTGCGCACGCGGCGGCGTGATAGGGCAGCATCGCCCCGCCGAAGAGCTCGACGGCCATGACGGTGCACGCGATCGGCGTGTTGGTCGCACCGGCGAAGACCGCCACGAATCCCAGCGCCGCCATGAAGTCGACCGGGGCGCCGGTCAGCGTCGCGAGCGTGTTGCCGAGCGTCGCCCCCACGAAGAACAGCGGCGTCACCTCGCCCCCCTTGAAGCCCGAGCCGAGCGTGACGGCGGTGAAGACGATCTTCCACCACCAGCTCCACGGGTGCGCGCCTCCGGGCTCGAAGGCGCTGCTGATCGTCACGCCTCCGGGACCGGCTGCGATGGCGCCCAGTCCGAGGTAGTCCCGCGTGCCGAGCAGGTGCACCAGCGCGATGACGAGGAAGCCGCCGAGGACCGGCCGCAGGATCGGCGACGACACCAGACGGCCGAACCAGTGATGCACCGCGTGACCCAGCCCCACGAAGAGCGCCCCCACGAGACCGAAGAGCACGCCTCCCGCCACGGCATGCCCCAGCAGCCACCCGTCGCAGACGGCGTGGTGCGTGGCGGCCGCCGGCGGCACGAGCGACCGCACCTCGTAGTGCGTGTGCACGACGCCCCACGCCAGACACGTCTGGTCGCTCACGATCGATGCGATGAGGCAGGGAAGGATCGCGCCCGACCGCATGCGGCCGACGACGAGCACCTCGAGCGCGAAGATCGCCCCGGCCACGGGCGTGCCGAAGACTCCGCCGAATCCCGCGGCCATGCCCGCCATGAGCAGGGTCGGCACGTCGGTGTGCCTTAGCCCCGGCACGAGCCTCGCGACGCCGCCCGCGAGACTTCCGCCCATCTGGACGGCGGTGCCCTCGCGCCCGGCCGAGCCGCCGCAGAGGTGCGTCACGACGGTCCCGACGAGGACGAGCGGCGCCATGCGCAGCGGCACGCCCCCGCCCGGTTCATGAATCTCGTCGACCACGAGGTTGCTGCCGGCCTCTGCATCCTTCCCGAACGACGCGTACATCCAGCCGATCGCCGCACCCGCCACGGGCAATCCCCATACGAGCAGCGGTTCGTCGAGCCGCAGGCGTGTCGCCGCATCGAGCGCGGTCATGAAAAACGCCACGGCCGAGCCGACGACCGCCCCCAGGGGCACCGCCAGGAGCGACCATGTCAGCACGTACCGGGCCGCCCCCGCCTCGTGCGCGAGGAACGTCCGCAGCGGACCGCGAGGCACGCCGGGCGCCCCGACCGGCTCGGCGGGATACGATGCTCGCGACATCGGGTTCCCCGGGAGACTCGGCATGGCCGTCAACGTGGCCGTCAAGGTGGGAGACAGGGCACCGGCATTCCGCGCGACGCTGCAGGACGGCTCGACACTCGATCTGGCCGACCGCATCGGACGCACGGCGATCGTGCTGTTCTTCTATCCGAAGGACGACACGCCGATCTGCACGGCGGAGGCCTGCGCGTTCCGCGATGCGTACGAGGAGTTTACCTCGGCCGGGGCGGAGGTCGTGGGCGTCAGCAGCGACTCGGCCGAGTCGCACGCCGCCTTCGCGCGGCGGCACCGCCTGCCGTTCCCGATCGTCAGCGATCGCGACGGCGCGGTCCGCCGTCTCTACGGCGTGCCCCGCACGCTCGGGTTCCTGCCCGGACGGGTGACCTACGTGATCGATCGTGAGGGGATCGTGCGGCTCGTCTTCAACTCGGCGCTCTCGTCGACGGGTCACGTGCGACGCGCGCTCGACGCCCTGCAGTGATGCCGGTCAGGACGACGCAACCGGCACCATCGCGCCCACCCGCCATCTCGTCGGCCGATTGGGCAACCTGCGGGCCTTGTGCCGATCGACCTTTCAGGGCAGGTGCGCCGCGCGGCGACTCCGGCCCCGTGAGTCGCTTTCCGAATCCGAGGTGCGCCATGTCGATCCACCCCCGACCGATGAACCCGACGCCGCTGGGAATCTTCTCGATCGATTGGAAATCCGCCGCGCTCGGCATGGGCGTCGCGTTCGCCATCTCGTGGGCGCTGGTGGCGCGGCCGGGCCGCGCGGACCTCGCGGCCCTGGAGACGCAGATCGCCCGGCTGTCGCGCACCGCCGCGCGGCTCGATGCGGCCCGCGACGGCGTCTCGGGGGTGAGCCGGCTGCTCGCCGCACTCGAGGAGCAGGCGGTGCGGACGCCCGCCGCGGAGGCGGCCCTGCACAGCGCCACAGCGTCGCTCGAGATCATCGACCGCGTGCACGGCGAGCTCGTGCGAGGCGGGGCGTCGCTCGACGCCGCCCACGCGGCGGCGGGACGGCTCGCCGGCCTCGGTGACGTGATCGTCTCCGAGGCGACGGGCATCGAGACGGCGAGGGCCGGTCTGGAGCAGCTCGCGGGGCTCAAGGACAGCCTGATCGTCGCGTCCGCCGGCATCGACCGCGCCGCAGGATCGTTCGAGCGGCTGATCGATCTCAAGGACGGGCTCGTCGCGGGGACGACCGGCCTCGACGCGGCCGAGGAGTCGGAGACGCGGCTGGTGGAGCTGAAGGACCGGCTCGTCGAGGATGCCGCAGGACTCGGTGCCGCCGAGCAGGTCTCCGCGCGGCTGGCGCTGCTCACCGACGGACTCGCCGCCGAGGCCAACGGCCTCGACCATGCGGAGGAGACGCTCGCGCGGCTCGGCGATCTCTCCGATTGGGTGCGGACGTCGTCCGGCATGCTGGGTGATCTCCGCAACCTGGTCGCCGACGTCGTGATGCTCGAGCCGGCCGTGCAGCGTGCCGTGCGGGCGCTGGAGCCGGTCGTCGAGTTCACCTCGCTCGGTCGACGGGCCGCCCGATCCCAGGCCCCCGACACCACGGCGACCGAAGGCGAGACCCGCGTGATCGGCGTCGCCCGCACCCCCGCCGACGCCCGTCCGTGAGGTCGACCCGCACCTGCACGGTCATCCGGGCACGAACGCCCACCACCGTTCGTGCCCGGTCCGGTCCGGCGGCGGTGCCGAGCCGTCGCTGACGGTCCGCGACGTCAGGAGAAGAGGAGTTCGACGTCCTCGGCCGTCAGGCTGCCGATCACGCTCTCGTCGGCCCGCACGATCGACTCGGCCAGTTCGCGTTTGCGGTCCTGCAGGGCGACGATCTTCTCCTCGACCGTGTCGCGCGCGATCAGCCGGTAGGCGAAGACGCGGCGCGTCTGCCCGATGCGGTGGGCGCGATCGACGGCCTGCGCCTCCACGGCCGGATTCCACCAGGGATCGAGGATGTAGATGTAGTCGGCCGCGGTGAGATTGAGCCCCTGGCCGCCCGCCTTGAGGCTCACGAGAAACAGTCGGCAGTCCGGATCCTCCTGGAAGCGGGCCACGCGGGCCTGCCGGTCGGTGGTGCGACCGTCGAGGTACTCGTACACGGTGCCCCGTTCGTCGAGCCGCCGTCGCACGATGGCGAGGAAGCTCGTGAACTGGCTGAAGACGAGCGCCTTGTGCCCCTCGGCCACCACCTCCTCGAGCTGCTCGAGCAGGACGTCGACCTTCGCGGACGGGTCGTCGATCCGCTGCGGGTCGACGAGGCCGGGATGGCAGGCGGTCTGCCGGAGCCGCAGGAGCGCCTCGAGCACCGCGATCCGCGTGCGTCCGATGCCGAGGCGGCCGATCCGCCCGGCGAGCTCCTGCCGGTAGTGTTCCCGCAGCTCGTCGTAGGCCGTGCGCTGCTTCGAGCCCAGCTCGACGAACAGCGTCTGCTCGGTCTTCTCGGGCAGGTCGGAGAGCACCTGCGCCTTCGTCCGCCGCAGCAGATAGGGGCGGACCGCGCGGGCCACCACCTCGGCGCTGCCGCGGCCGTCGGCGAGAAAGGAGCGCAGGCGCCCGGCGCTGCCGAGCTGCCCGGGGTTGAGAAACTCGAAGATGCTCCAGAGCTCGCCGATGTGGTTTTCCACCGGCGTGCCCGTGAGCGCGAGGCGATGCCTCGCCTTGAGGAGCCGGCATGCCTTCGCGGCCTGGCTGGCGG
>DNLZ01000273.1:1256-1548 GCA_003488325.1 Planctomycetaceae bacterium | reverse complement strand
CTGCGCCTCGTCGAGGACGACGTAGTCGAACTCCATCGCGCGCTGCGCGAGCACGTCGCGTCGCAGCGTGCCGTACGTCGTCACCACGATGTCGTGCTCCGCGAGCTCGCCGGCCTCGACGGAGCGGGTGTTGCCGGTGTGGTTGAGGACGCGCAGGGCGGGCGCGAACCGCCGCGCCTCGTCGATCCAGTTGAAGACGAGGCTCTTCGGCACGACCACGAGCGACGGGCGATGCGCGATGCCGGCTTCGCGCATCGCGCCCTGACGGCGGAGGAGCATCGCCAGCACCTGG
>DNLZ01000273.1:555-924 GCA_003488325.1 Planctomycetaceae bacterium | reverse complement strand
CCATGTCGTCGGCGAGGCAGCCTCCCAGGCCCATGCGCTCGAGAAACGCCAGCCAGCCGAGTCCCTCGCGCTGGTAGTGACGGAGCGTGCCCTGAAAACCCTCCGGCTCGTCGGCGGCCTCCGGCCGTTCGCCCCGCGCGAGCTCGTCGCGGAGCCGCTCGAAGGCCTCGTCCACCTGCGCCCGCGGCTGGCTCGCCAGGAGTGCGTCGAGGAGGGCCACCTGGATGCGGCCGTACCGCAGCCGGCCGTCATGCTTCTGGCCGAGCGCGGTGAGCGGCTGCATCTGCGCGGCGAACGAGTCGGGAAGGATGCCCACGGAGCCGTCGGCGAGCGTCACGGACCGCGAGCCGGCCGCCAGCGCCTCGAGGA
>DNLZ01000273.1:0-257 GCA_003488325.1 Planctomycetaceae bacterium | reverse complement strand
CCGGCCGCCAGCGCCTCGAGGAGGGCGGGCAGTTCGGCGACGACGCCGCCGAAATCGATCGTGGCCGAAAGCTCGAACCAATCGATGCCGCTCGTCACGTGCCAGGCCACGCTGCCCGCGGGACGGTAGCGGCGGCCGGACACCTCCACCGCCCAGCCGGCGGCGGCCAGCTGTGACACGGACCCGTCGAGCCGCCCACGCGGCACCAGCACGTGATGCACCGCCGGCTCACCGTCGGCCGTGCCCCGCGGCGGCAG
>DNLZ01000126.1 GCA_003488325.1 Planctomycetaceae bacterium | reverse complement strand
GCCGGCCCGCAGCCCGCGCCGCGCGTGGCCGATCGTCTCGTGGCACTGGCGGTCACGGACCTCGCACCGCCGGTGCAGCGGCACCTCGCCTCCGGCGTCGGCAGGCTGGCCGACGGCACGGCCTGGCGTCTGGCCGGCGCGCTCGCGGGTCACGCCACCTATGCCTCGGATCCCCTGCTTCCCAACCTCGTCTGGTACGGCATCGCGCCGTCGGTGCTGCGAAACGCCGACACTGCCACCGCGCTTGCCGGGAAGGCCGCGTTGCCGCGGGTCCGGCACAACATCGCACGCCTCCTCGCCGGGCAGGTCGACGTGCGGCCGGAGCTCGTCGCGCGACTGCTCGACACGGCCGCCCGGGCGCCGGCCGACGTCCGTCGCGATCTCGTCACGGGCCTGGCTGCCGGCCTGCGTGGCTGGAGCCGGGCCACAGCGCCCGCCGGGTACGCGGCCCTGTCGGACCGCCTGACGCGCGAGTCGGACGACGCGACCCGTCGATCCATCGAGGAGCTCGACCTGCTCTTCGGTGAGGGACGCGGGCCGGCCGAGGTGCGCCGCGTGGCCCTCGACACCTCTTCCGCACCGGAAGCGCGGCGGCAGGCCATCCGCGCGCTCGCCGCCGCGGCCCCCGCGGACGGGGCCGGGCTCCTGCAGGGCCTCCTGTCGGATCGCTCCGTGATCGCCGAGGCCCTGCGCGGCCTCGCCCGGTACGACGACCCCGAGACGCCCGCGATCGCCCTCCAGCGCGTCGGACTCTACGCCCCCGACGACCGCGCGGCCCTCGTCGACCTGCTCGCGTCACGCCCCGCCTTCGCGAGGCACCTGCTCGACGCGGTGGCGACAGGCCGGCTGACCCGCGACGAGATTTCGGCGTTCCACGCCCGGCAGATCGCCGACTTCGACGACGACGCGCTCACCCAGCGGCTCGAGGAGGTCTGGGGACGCGTGCGGGCGAGCGCCGAGGACCGGCGCCAGCTGGTCGACCAGTGGAAGCGTGATCTCACCCCCGACCGGATCGCGTCGGCGGATGCCGGCCACGGTCGCGCGCTCTTCCAGCGGGACTGCGCCGGCTGCCACGTGCTCTTCGGCGCGGGACGCAAGCTCGGCCCCGACCTCACCGGATCGAACCGGCGGAACCTCGACTACCTGCTCGAGAACATCGTCGATCCGAGTGCCAGCGTGGGCGCCGATTTTCGTGCCGTCACGTTCGTGCTCGAGGACGGTCGCGCGATCACGGGCGTGATCTCGTCGGCTGACGAGCGGACGCTCACGGTGCAGACCGCCACCGAGGCGATCGTCCTCGATCGACGCACCGTCGCGGAGCAGGTGGCACAGCCGCAGTCGCTGATGCCCGACGGCCTCCTCACGAAGCTCTCGGACACGGATGTCCGCGACCTCGTGGCCTACCTCGTGTCGCCCGAGCAGGTGCCGCTGCCCTGACTCGTGCATGGCCGGCACGAGCCAGCCGCGCCCTCCCGGGGCGGGAAGCGACCTTGACTCGGACCGCCCCGCGCGGTCACAAGTCCCGGCTCCCAACGGTCGCGAGCGCACCATGCGACGCCCCTGCCCGATCCACGGCCGCCTCACCGAGACCACCGCGACCCCCTTCGCGCGCGATGGGTGGCGACTCGTCACGTGCGATGAGACGGGGTTCGTGTACCTCCCGGATCCTCCGGCCTACGAGGCCCTCGCCGAGGATCATGCGTGGGAGGCGACGTCCACCGCCGAGCGCGCCCGCCGCCGGCGCGAGGAGCCGGTCTTCGCGGCGCTCAGCGCGGCCTTCAAGCACGTGCGCACGCGACTCTTCGCCTCGCGCAGCCCGTTCGCCACGATCCTGCGGACGCGGCTCGCGGGCACGACCCTCCGTCCGCCGTGGCGGGTCGTCGACGTGGGCTGTGCGGACGGAGCGTTCACGGCACGCGTCGCACGGCGCGTGATGGACGACGGGTTTCCGGTGCGTGTGGTCGGCATCGAGGTGTCGCGCGCGCTCGTGGCACGGGCCCGCGAGACGCTCGCGGAACTCGGCGGCGAGGCGTTCGAGGCGGCCGCGATCGACGGCATTCGCTCCCTGCCGGCGGCATCGGTCGACGCCGTGCTCATGTCGTCGTTCCTCGAGCACGAGGCACGGCCGCTCGAACTGCTCCGGGCGGTGCGGCGCGCCCTGCGTCCGGGCGGCTTCGTGATCGTGAAGGTGCCCAACTTCGCCTGCTGGAACCGCACGCTGCGTGGCGCTCGCTGGTGCGGCTTCCGCTACCCGGACCACGTCAACTACTTCACGCCCCGCACGCTCCGGATGCTGACGGAAGAGGCCGGACTCGTGTTCGAGCAGGGGCCGCTCGACCGCCTGCCGGTCAGCGACAACATGTACGCCGTGCTCGTCCGTGCCGCCGAGAGCCGCGCGACGATCCGACTCGCCGCGTAGTCACGCCGCGTAGTCGGTGAGGGATCGCGGCGGCCACGCCATCCGCAGGGCGTTGGCGACGGCGACGAGGTCGATCCCCTCCTGGAGCAGGGCGCCCGCGGTCGGCGGCAGCAGTCCGGCCGCCGCGAAGCCCATGCCGATGACGCTCGCCGCCATGCCCCCCACGGCGCTCTGCAGGGCGATCGCGCGGAAGCGCCGGGCGATGTGCAGGAGTTCATCGACGCGTTCGAGCGCCGAGTCCATCACGACGGCACCGGATGCCTCGCTCGTCACGTCACTGCCCGCCCCCATCGCGATGCCGACGGTGGCGGCCGCGAGGGCCGGCGCGTCGTTGATCCCGTCGCCGACGAACAGCGTCGGCGACCGCGCGACGGCGGCCTGCACCAGCGCGAGCTTGCCCTCCGGCTGGATGCCCGCATGCACCTCGTCGATGCCCACGAGATCGGCGAGCCACCGCACCTCGCTCTCGCGATCTCCGGAGACGAGCATCACGCGATCCAGCCCGTGGCCCGGTGCGAGGTGCTCGATGAACGGCCTGCCGTCGGGTCGCGGGGCGTCCCGGAACCGGATCACCCCCGCCCGCGCACCGTCCACGAGCACCACGCACTCGAGGCCGCCCGCGGACGGCGGCAGGTCGGCGGCCGCCACCGGATCGACGGCGGTGAGCTTCTGGCGGCTCGTGATCGCGACGTCCGTGGTTCCCGATCGGGCAGACCGCCGCACCCTCCCCGTCAGCCCCTGGCCGGGTTTCTCGGCGACCGCCTCGACCTCCTGACGATCGAGTCCACGCGCGTCGGCTGCCTGCACGACGGCGGACGCAAGCGGATGCTTCGAGTAGGTCTCGAGGCTCGCGGCGAGGGCCAGCACCTCGTCCACGGAGGACTGCCCGAGCGGCACCACCTCGGTGACACTCGGCGCGCCGTAGGTGAGCGTGCCCGTCTTGTCGAAGATGGCCGTCCGGCAGGTGTCGAGTCGTTCGAGGATCGCCGGATCGCGGATCACGATGCCGCGCTTCGCCGCGAGCGAGACGGCGCCGATGATGGCGACGGGGATCGCGATGAGAAGCGGACAGGGCGTGGCGACGACCAGCACGGCGAGAAAGCGGGTCGCACTGCCGCTGGCGAGCCACGCCACGATCGCGACGACGAGGGCCAGCGGCGTGTAGAGCGCGCCGAGCGTGTCGGCGAGCCGGCGCAGGTGCGGCCGCCGCTGCTGGCTCGTCGCGAGCACCTCCATGATCTTCGCGTAGCGGCTGTCACGGCCGACCCGGTCGGTCCGCACGTCGAGCGCCGAGGCCCCGTTGATCGCGCCGGAGAGCACCGCCGAGCCGGGCGCCTTCGCCATCCGGTAGGGCTCGCCCGTGAGGTAGCTCTCGTCCATCGATCCGCGGCCGGCGACGACCGTGCCGTCGACGGGGCAGATCTCGTGCGGCAGCACGACGAGCACGTCCCCGACGGCCACCTCGGCCAGCGGCAGATCGACGAGGGTGGCGGCCTCGCGACGATGGGCGACGCTCGGCATGCGACGGGCGAGGGCGTGCAGCACGTCGCCGGCCCGCGCGACCGCCCGGGCCTCGAGCGCCTCTCCGCCGGAGAGCATGAGCACGACGAGCACGCCCGCGAGGTACTCCCCGAGCAGCAGGCTCGTGACGATCGAGAGCCCCGCCAGCAGGTCGGATCCGAACCGCCCCGCGACGAGATTCCGCAGGAGTCCGAGCACGAGCGGCACGCCGCCGAGCACGAGCATCACGACGAGGGGCACGTCGGCCCAGGTGGCGGGCCGCGTGCCGAGCCACCGCCCCGGGTCGATCCAGCCGATCGTGG
>DNLZ01000332.1:4542-8121 GCA_003488325.1 Planctomycetaceae bacterium | reverse complement strand
TGCACCACCTGCCACGCGCCGTGCACCGACGCGTCGAGTCGTCTGGCATCCCGCGTGTGGGCGAGAGCGGCATCGATCCGGGCACACAGCGCGGCACGATTCCCGCCGGACTGACTCGCGGTGACAGCTGATGAGCCCGCGCCCGTCGTGCAGCCCGCCACCGACAGGACGAGCATCGCGATCGCCGCGAGCATGGCGGTGCACGATCTGGCCATCGCGGGCCGTGCCGGCGACACCGGAGCGAACGTGGGGCCGGAGCGAACAGGCCGAACGCGGGGCACGTAGGACATGGGATCGACCGGGCGGATCGGCGGAACGAGCGGGGGGGCCGGACGTGCGAAGGGCGGTCGCCGCCCGCCACCGATCTAGAATACGCTCGGTTCGAGTGCCGTTGGTCCGCGTTCATTCCACAGGAACCCGTCCATGTTTTTCGACCCGCTGTACTTCGTCGCGATCGCTCCGGCCGTGCTGCTGGCGATGTGGGCCCAGTGGCGGGTGCGGGCGTCCTTCGCGGCGGCCTCCCGGGAACCGGCTCCCCTCACCGGAGCCGCAGCCGCACGCTACATCCTCGATTCCGCCGGCGCCACCGACGTGGAGATCGAGGCGGTTCCCGGCACGCTGACCGACCACTACGACCCCCAGAAGAAGGTGCTCCGGCTGTCGTCGGAGGTGTTCGACAGGCGATCGCTGGCCGCCGTCGGGATCGCGGCCCACGAGGCGGGGCATGCCCTCCAGGACGCGCAGGGGTATTCGCTGATGGCCGTCCGCAACGCGGCCGTCGGGGTTGCCAATGTCGGCAGCAGCATCGGACTCTTCGTGTTCATCATCGGCCTGGCGATGGCGCTCAAGCCCGTCGCCTGGCTCGGGCTCGCCCTGTTCGGAGCGGTCGTGTTTTTCCAGCTCGTGAACCTGCCGGTCGAGTTCGACGCGAGCAACCGCGCCAAGGCACAGCTGGTCTCCCTCGGCATCGTGCCCGCGGCGGAGATGCCGGCCGTCAACGGCGTGCTCAACGCGGCCGCGTGGACCTACGTCGCCGCCACGCTCGAGAGCGTCCTGACGCTGCTCTACTACGCCAGCCACCTGAACGGTGGCAGCGAGGAACGCTGACGCCGTGACGCGGTCGGCGCGTCAGTGATTCAGCGAATAGAGCAGGACGTTGAGCGCGATCCGCTCGGCGTCGTCGCGGCCGTAGCCCGTGCACTCCATCGAGTTCTGTTTCTCGAGGGCACACGACAGGTCGAAGGGTGAGAAGATCACCGCCCAGCGGTCACCGATGCGCACGCCCTCCAGTCGCGGCGTGATGGTGCGTTTGCGGACGCCGAGGGCCGCGTCCCCGCCTCCGGCCGGCTCGCGCAGCGTCACCTCGCGGATGTCGTAGCCGCCATACTCGGCGGCGGTGAAGATCGGGTCGTCCGCGGGAATCTCCTCGAGCCTGCGGTCCGGCAGCATCGCGGCGATCTCGGTCCGAAACGCCTGCGTGAAGGACGAGGCCGCGCACACGCTGTCGGCCAGCAGCATGCCGCCGCGCTCGAGGAACGTCGCAAGCCGCTCCCGGCGTGGGGCGTCGAACGAGAATCCCTGCCGTCCGTGCATGAATACGAGGTGATGATCGAAGAGTCTCTCATCCGAGGGATCGATCTGGCCCGGGGCGTCGTCGACACGGATGCCCACCTCCCTGGCGGCCGCCCGCAGGATGTTGGCGAGGGCGGCGGGGGCGGCATCGCACATGCCACCGTGCTTCAGCTTGCCGATCGTGAGCTGGCCCCGGGCGAAGTCATCGGCGGGTCGGTCGTCCGCCGGCTCGATCGCGAAGAGCTCGTCCTTGCGCTTCACCTCGCGGTTCGTGGCATAGGCGAGCACGTTCGCGCCGATCGCGAGTGCCGCATCGACCTCGCGCCGCACCGCCGGAGCGAGTGAGTCGCGGGAAGGACCGCCCAGTTCCCAGAGGCACGAGAGGCTCGGCACGGGCGGACCGGGCCCCCCGGCATCGCTCGGCGGCGCGTAGACGAGACAGGTGCGGCAGCCGTAGTCGACGCCGAGCAGCGGCCGATGCAATTCAGGCGGGACGATTTCCTCGGCATTCCACGCCGGATGCTCCGGCGGGAGAAGGTGGAGGTCGTATTCCGGCTCGGGAAACACCTCGCGCACGAACGCGCGAAACCGCACGTCGAACTCCCCGCTCTTCGGGCAGCAGGCCTCGGCGAACACGAAGCCGCCCTCGTCGATGTAGCTGCGCAGCCTCGCCGCCGCGTCGGGGCCCAGGTCGAACGCGTCGCGTCCCGAGATCCACAGCACCGGCGCCTGCAGCAGGTCGTCACGGCGTGCGTCCGGCGTCTCGAGGACGTGCCACGACAGGCCGGCCGGATAGTCGGTCTTCCATCGCGTCTCGACGTGTTCCACGAGGTGGGCGATGTCGTGGCCGTGGCGGTTCCAGTCTGCCTCCGGCCCGTGGCGGCTCTTCGCCACGAGCACCGGCCGGCGCCCCTTGGCGAGGAACAGCAGCGCGAAGCTCGTCGCGACGACGGGATCCTCCATCCGCGGCGCGGTGAACCTGCCGGTGAGGGCGTCCTGCGCGGAGACGAACATCCGCGCTCCCTCGAGATACCAGTCGGACTCGCCGATGTAGCGGCGCGCGGTGAAGCGGCCGACGCGCTCGAGCCCGTACAGGTAGTAGAAGAGCCACGTCTGGCCTCCCGTGCCGGGATTCTCGACGACGGAGAACCGGCGGCCGAGCCACTGGAGGCCCCGCTCGAGGGGCTTGGGGGAGCCGCCGCCACCGCAGCAGGACACGGAGTCGGCGGCCGCGCGGGCGTCGGGAGCGCCGACGTGTTCCGAGGTGATCCAGATGCTGCTGATGCCGGCGCACGTCATGCTTCCTGATCCGCCGGTCGTGCCGAGCGTGTAGCCCCATGATCCGTCGCCGTTGGCCGCCGCGGTCCAGTACTGCTGCGCCCGCACCCACGTGTCCCGCGACACGCGGACACCCGCCCGCGCCGCCTCGTGCAGGCCGAGGAGCGCGAACTGCGAGTTCGAGTTGTCGCCATGACCGCCGCCACGGGCCTTCCCGTAGGTCCACGACCCGGACGCGCGGCCGTCCTTCAGTTGCGCCTCCTCGAGCCACTTGGCGTTGCGCTCGAGCGTGGCGAGGTTGGGCGCGATCATCGTGAGCGCCATCGTCTGGAGCGAGACGGCGTAGGTCTCGTCGGGCACCTGGACCTCGAGCCAGCCGATGCCGCGACGCATCGCCGGATGGTCCGGCGGAAGCCCCGCGTTGGCCAGCGCGAGGAGCACGAGGCCGGTGGCCCCGACCTTCTTGTCGTCGGCCCGCATCGACACCCACGAGCCGTCGGGCTGCTGCTGCTTCACGAGCCAGTCGCGAGCCTTCGTGATCGCCCGCTCGATCGCCTCTGGCGGCAGCGGAGGGTCACGCGGCTCGGCGCCATCGGCCGCTGGCGAAGCCAGCGCGAGCGTGACGACCGCGAGGAATCGCCACGGGGCACGCCGCTTCGATCGCCGCCTGCCGTCGCGCCAGGCAGGTGGTGCAAGGATCGTTGGCTGCGGCACGCGGCGGTCACTCAT
>DNLZ01000332.1:2308-4163 GCA_003488325.1 Planctomycetaceae bacterium | reverse complement strand
GGCCTTGGCGTTCGCGGCTGAAGCCGCCGCACGCACGCGTCGTGATTGCCGTCGCCGGCGACAGACCGGATACTGCGGCGGTGCGGGCAGCCCGTCGGATTCCTGGGCCGGCCGACACGCGCCTGGTCGGCCGCCGCAGGCCGGCGGCCGCGGTCGCCGGGCAGGATCGCGCGACGCCCTCCGTCACCAGGCTCCCCGCCACCCGTCAAGAAGGATCGCCCGCGTGTCGACAGCATCCCGTCCCAAGACACTCGACGACATCCTCCAGGAGTTCGCCCAGCACCGGAAGCTGATGCAGGACGAACTGCAGAAGGTCATCGTCGGGCAGGGTGAGGTGATCGAACAGCTCTTCGCGGCGATCTTCACGCGGGGCCACTGTCTCCTCGAGGGGGTGCCGGGCCTGGCGAAGACGCTCATGGTGTCGACGCTCGCCCGCATCCTCGACGTCGGCTTCAAGCGGGTGCAGTTCACGCCCGATCTCATGCCGTCGGACATCACCGGCACGAACGTGCTCGAGGAGGACGAGGGGGGGCGCCGTCGCTTCCGCTTCGTCGAGGGTCCGATCTTCACGAACATCCTGCTGGCCGACGAGATCAACCGCACGCCGCCCAAGACCCAGGCGGCGCTCCTGCAGGCGATGCAGGAGCGGGAGGTGTCCGTCGGGCAGGAGACCTACTCGCTTCCCGATCCCTTCTTCACGATCGCGACGCAGAACCCGATCGAGCAGGAGGGCACCTATCCGCTGCCGGAGGCGCAGCTCGACCGCTTCATGTTCAACATCAAGGTGGGCTATCCGACGGCCGGCGAGGAGGAGCAGATCCTCATGGCCACGACGCGGTCGGAGACGCCCGAGGTGCGCAAGGTCCTGTCGGGTCGGGCGATCGTCAACATCCAGAAGCTCGTGGGCAGCGTCGCGGTGAGTGAGTACGTCGTGAAGTACGTCGCCCGCCTCGTGCGTTCCACGAGGCCGAAGGATCCCCAGGCACCCCCGTACGTCGCGGAGCTCGTCGACTGGGGGGCCGGCCCGCGCGCGGGCCAGTTTCTCATCCACGGCGGCAAGGCGATGGCCGCGATGGACGGCCGTTTCAGCGTGTCGCTCGACGACATCCGGAGAATCGCGGTCCCCGTGCTGCGGCACCGCGTGGCCACGAACTTCCAGGCCCAGGCGGAAGGGCTGACAAGCGAGTCGATCATCGAGCGGCTCGTGCGCGAGACGCCCGACCCCGACATCCCGAAGCTCGTGAAGTGAGGCGGCCGGTGCGGGGCGGCCGGGCCGCACGCGCCGCGCGCCGAGGAGGGACGTGATGGTCCGCCCCGTCGAGGAGTACCTCAAGCCCGAGGTCGTCCGCCGCATCGCCCGGCTCGACCTGCGCGCGCAGTTCATCGTGAAGGGATTCCTGCAGGGGCTCCACGCCAGCCCCTACCACGGCTTCTCGGTCGAGTTCAGCGAACACCGCAAGTACGCCGCCGGGGACGACCCGAAGGACATCGACTGGCTGGTGTACGCGAAGACCGACAAGCACTACGTGAAGAAGTACGAGGCCGAGACGAACATCACGGGCTACCTCGTGCTCGACACGAGCGCCTCGATGGCCTACTCGTACCGGCAGCAGCTGACGAAGCTCGACTACTCGGTCTCGCTCGCGGCCGCACTCTGCTGGCTCATGGTCCACCAGCAGGATCCGTGCGGCCTCATGATCTTCGACGAGAAGCTCCACGCGTCCCTGCCGGCCCGGTCACGGAGGTCGCAGATCGCGCAGGTGCTGTCGGTGCTCTCGAAGGTCAAGCCCGGCTCCGGCAGTGCGATCGCCACGAGCCTCGTGCAGGTGGGCGCGATGCTGCGGCACCGCTCCCT
>DNLZ01000332.1:0-1989 GCA_003488325.1 Planctomycetaceae bacterium | reverse complement strand
ATGATCTTCAGCGACCTGCTCGCCGACGCGGGCCCGATCCGCGACGCCCTCCTGCGGCTGCGGCACCGCGGTCACGACGTGATCCTCTTCCACGTCCTCGACGAGGCGGAGGTGACGTTTCCCTTCGACGGCATGGTGGAACTCGTCGAGCCGGAGTCGCAGGACAAGCTCGTCGTGGACGCGGATGCCGCCCGGCGCAGCTATCTCGACGCGGTGCGCGACTTCCGTGACGGCTTCCGGCGCGACTGCGTGCGGATGGGCATCGATTACGTGCCGCTCGACACGGGCATGCAGTTCGACCGGGCGCTCATGGAATACCTCGTCAGCCGTCGCACCCGCTTCTGATCGCTCGCCTCCGGCTCCCTCCGTCATGGGCCTCTCCTTCCTCACCCCGGCGCTTCTCGGCGGCGCGGCTCTCGTGGCCGTGCCCATCGTGCTCCACCTCGCGATGCGCCGGCGGCCGGTGCCGCACATCTTCCCCGCGCTGCGGCTGCTCCAGGCGCGCGCGGTGGCGAACCGCCGGCGGCTGCGGCTGCGGCACATCCTGCTGCTCGTGCTGCGGATGGCGGCCCTCGTGCTCCTGGCGGCGGCCCTGTCACGCCCCGTGCTGAAGGGGGCGGGCTGGCTTGCGGACACCGAGGCGCCCGTGGCGGCGGCCTTCGTCTTCGACACCGCCCCGCGGATGGCGCTCCGCGAGGGCAACCGCACGCGGCTCGAGCAGGCCACCGCCATGGCGCGCGTCCTCTTCGGCACGCTGCCGCCGGCCAGCACGGTGGCGGTGGTCGACACCTCGGGCGAGCCGGCGGCCTTCGCTCCATCGCCCGCTGCGGCCGAGGCGCGGATCGGACGTCTCTCGCCGACGGCGCCGCAGCAGACGCTGCCGGGTGCGATCGCCTCGGCACGAAGGCTTCTGGCGACCGCGGCACAGCCGCGGCGAGAGCTCTACGTCTTCACCGACTGCTCCCGCGGGGCGTGGGAGCGGGCGGTCGACTCGGCGGATCGGGACACCGATACCGGCATCCGCACGCTTTACGTCGATGTCTCCGCGGCCGCACCGCGGGATTTCGCGATCGACTCGGTCGCGCTCGCGAGCGATCAGGTGGCGGCGGGCACGCCGGTGGGCCTGTCGGCGACGCTCGCGCGCATCGGCCCGGACGAGACGCGATCGGTGGCCGTCGAGATTCGCATGCCGGACGGCCGGTACGCGAGACGCGCCGTGAAGCCCGTGGAGTGGAGGGAGGCGGGCACGGCGGCGGTGGACTTCGACATCGTCGGGCTCGAGCCGGGGACACGACAGGGACGCGTGGTCATCGACGGCAGCGATGACCTCGCGTTCGACGATGTGCGGTCCTTCACCGTGGTCGTGGGCGCGCCGGCCGGCGTGATCGTGGCGTCTCCCGCGCCTGGCGAGCGCACCGGGCTCTTCCTCGCGCAGGCGCTCGCCCCCGCCGCACTCGCGCGGTCGGGCCAGGCCCGCTTCGCGCTCGAGCGGGCGTCCTTCGAGAATCTCGACACGGCCGACTGGAATACCGCCCGTGGCATCGTCCTGCTCGATCCGCCTCCGCTGGCCGCACGCACGTGGGAGGCGCTCGGCCGCTGGGTCGCGACGGGGCGCGGCCTCGTGGTGTGGCTCGGCCCGCAGGCGGGCTCGCCCGAGGCGTTCAACACGCCTGAGGCGCGGGCGGTGCTGGGCGGCCGGATCGTGCGCGTCTGGCGCACGCCTCCGGGAGACAACTATCTCGCGCCCGCGACGCTCGATCACCCGCTCCTCGCGGCGTTTCGTCGCGTCGGCGATGCGGTGCCCTGGCAGGATTTTCCCGTGCTCAGGCACTGGGAGTTCGTGCCTGACGAGCCCGCCGCGGAGCAGCCCGTCGCGGACTCGCCCGACGCGGCTCCGGCTCCGGCTGCGGCCCCGGCGCCCGAGGCGATCGCGGCTGCCGAGCCATCGGCGGGGGCGACGACGCCGGGGGGGGGGGTTTGCAACGGGCC
>DNLZ01000448.1 GCA_003488325.1 Planctomycetaceae bacterium | reverse complement strand
AGACGGACGCACCGCCACGACGACGCCCCCCGCCATGCTGCTCACCCGCTTGACCTGCCGCTCGCTCGCCGCTCCGGAGGCATCGCTCACGCTCACGCCCAGAAATCGCGCCCGCACCTCCGGGCTCGTCGCCACGTTCGCGTAGGTGAGCGCCCGCAGCACGGCCCGCACCGCCGGCAGCGTGGCCGCCTGCGTGAACGAAATCACGAGCGGCGTTGTCCCCACACCCCCGGCGGCCGTCGCGACCTGTTGCCCGCCGTACGAGATCGCTCCTCCGGCCACGCCCACCTGCCCGGCCCCCGTGCCCTGATGGCGGACGGCCAGACGGTCGGCCGCGGTGCCGTTGGTGAGGATTTCCGCGCGGAGCGCCGCGCCGCTCCAGGTGGCGGCGTCCGCATCGCTCACGTCGCCCCCGATATCGATCACCACGGGTCCCGAGCCGACGAGATACGGCACTGCCGGGCCGGGCAGCGTCACCACCGGCGTCCCAGGTGGTGCGGTGCCGGTCACCTCGCCGCTCACGAGAAACGTGGACTCGGCTTCATCGCGGTCGTTCGTATCGATGCGGATTTCACCGAACTTTCTGCCGACCACGGCCGTGTCGAGCCGCACGGTGAACGCTGCCGACCCATTGGCAGGCACGCTCGCGGGAAACCCGCCGACGAGGGAAAAACCGGGGGGCAGCGGTGCCAGCGCCGTGGTCAGCACAGCGGCACCCCGATTCGTGATCGTGAAGGTGCGTTCGACCGCGGCGGCACCGGCGCTGATCGAGCCGAAGTCGATCGGTGTCACACGACCGTCCACGATCAGGGCCGATCCCTGATAGATCGTGGCCTCGGGTTCGCCGCCGCTGCTGACGACCGTGAACGACTGCCGGTCCAGTTCCACGCCGTTGACGCTGACGGCCGCGCTCCACGTGCCGGGCACGTTCTTCCACGCGGTGCCGATATTCCAATACCACACCGAAGGCTGCCGACCTTCGGGCGACCGATCGACTGTCGTATGCACGGAGCCGTCCGGGCGAAACCACGTGACCGTCATCCTCGCGTTAAGCGGCAGGTTGGAGAGGCGATACCAGTACCACGCGCTCCAGTTCTGGGCCGTGGGAAACACGGTGACGCTCGACGGTCCTTCGGCGAGTTCGCTACCGATGTCGTAGTTGCTGATGCCCGAGCGCATCACGGTCGGAGGCGCGTCGCCCTGATACGTCGGCGGCGAGACCCAGTAGCTTGTCGGTGCGTAGAAGGTCTCGACCGACGCCCCGCGATAGCGCACATTCCAGTGCAGGTGCGAAAACGTGCTCGAACCGGACGATCCCATGAGGCCGAGGAGCTGCCCCTGTGCGACTGCGTCGCCCGCCTTCACCACGATGCTGTGGGCCGCGAAGTGCCAGGAGCTGGTCTGCCAGCCGTTGCCGTGGTCGATCCGGACGTAGTTGCCGGGTCGGCTCGACATGCTCGTCTCGCGATCGAAATGGCCGTCGACCACCTCGGTGACGGTCCCCGCCGCCGCCGCCAGGATCGGCACACCCCGATCCTGATCGCCGAATGTCGCCGGACCCGCGTCGATCGCGTCGTGCCCGTCATACTGGAACGGCCCGCCACGAAAGTCCTCGCGAGAACCCGACCGGGGATCCACGTCCACGTAGTTCCCGATCGAGTAATCCCGATGCGGCACGCCCGCCACGGGAAATGTGAATCTCTGCGGCAGGTCGCCAGGCAGCACGGGCGTGAAGCTCGTCGTCAACGTGTTGTCGCTCTCATTCGATTCCGCCACCCCGTTGTCGCCGTCCACGGTGATGGAGACCTGGTGCGTGCCGGGCGACGCGTAGGTGGTGCCCCGATACCACGAGAAGGTGCCGTTGCCGAGCGTGAGCGGGCTCGAGTCGACCGACACGCCGCCGACCGTGTACTTGACCAGATACGTCGCGGAGGAGGCCAACCCCGTGGCGGTCCATCGGGCCCGGTAGAAGACCTGCTGCCCGATGATCGGGGCGGCGATCTGCTGGCCGTTGCCATCGACCAGTTCGATGCTCGAAAGCGCGAGGTTGGCGAGCGCCAGGCGGGGCTCCAACATTTCCGTCGCGACGGCGTGCCGCCGCGGCGGGCGTCGTGCGGAGTGTCGTGATGTCATGCGTGCGTCCATCGTGCTGAGCCCCTCCGGAGACGCCGTCCGTCGTCAACGCGAGATGCCTCAACTGGCCGCGTCGAGGTAGGGGTCGAGGCTCATCTGGATGTGCGACTCGGCCTTCTGCCGCTCCACGTATTCGAGGAGTTTACGCTGCCGGCGGTGCCTCGCCTCCACCCGCTGCTGGGCCCGCTGGAAGACCGACACGAATCGATCGGATCGGCCCCTGAGCCCATCGGCGAGCCGACGGGCGATGCGTTTGGCCCGCTTGGGTCCGTACGCCTCCGCGAGGATGTCGTCGTCGAGGGCGAGAAACTGCCGCCATGTGCCCGGGTCTCCCTGCCGGCCGCAGCGGCCCACCAGCTGACGGTCGATCCGAGCGGAGTCATGCAATTCGGTGCAGATCACGTGGAGGCCGCCGAGTTCCGCCACGCCTTCGCCGAGTTTGATGTCGGTGCCGCGGCCGGCCATGTTCGTCGAGACGGTGATCTGCCCACGGCCGCCGGCGGATGACACGATGCCCGCCTCGATCGCCACGTTGTGTGCGTTGAGCACCGTGTGCTGGAGGCCTGCGGCGGCGAGCCGCTTCGCGATGTCCTCCGACTTGTCGATCGAGCGCGTGCCCACGAGGATCGGCCGACCGGTGGCATGCACCGCCTGGATATCCTCGACGATGCGGGTGAGCTTTTCCGCGTAGTCGCGGCACACGACGGCGGGGAGGCGCTTGCGGATCGCGGGCTTGTGGGTGGGCACGATGGCGATCGCCACGTCGTACGTGCGGGCGATTTCGCCGGCGCTCGTGGCGATCGTGCCGGTCATCCCGGCCAGGTGGGGCCAGCGGGCGAAGAGATCCTGGATCGTGATCCGGGCGGCATGGCCCCCTTTGCCCTTCTTCACCTCGATGTGCTCCTTCACCATCACGGCCTCATGCAGCCCATCCCGCCACGATCGTCCTTCGGCGATGCGGCCGGTGAATTCGTCGATGATCACGACCTCCTGCCCGGAGCGGTCCGCCTTCTCGCGCACGATGTACTGCCGGTCGCGAAGAAACGCGATCCGGGCCCTCAGCGCCAGTTCCACCGCCTCGTAGAGTTCGAGCATGCTCGTCGATTCCACGAGCGGCGGTCGCTGTGCGGCCCGCACCGCGCTGCGGCCCACGCCGAGCAGCTCGGCGGACCGTTTCTGCGGGTCGTATTCGAAGTGGACGTCCTGCACCATCGTCGCGGCGATGTCGCGGGCAAACTCGAAGACGGCGACCTTGCGGCGATCCCTCTCCCCGGCCTCCCCTTCCGGTGAGGAGATGATCAGCGGCGTGCGGGCCTCGTCGATGAG
>DNLZ01000075.1:2357-5155 GCA_003488325.1 Planctomycetaceae bacterium | reverse complement strand
GCCTTCCATGGCCTTTGCCCACCTGGCCGACCGGTGGAAACGCGGAGGGTTTCCACGGTCGGCGCTCCTCGCATCCTGCTCGGGCAGACTTGTTCCACGGGCTGCTAACGGAGGGTGCCGCCCGTCAACTCGGCACGGCTCGCCATCTCGGCGTAGGCCCGCGACTGGCGATCGTCCCCTTCCTCGGCGTACATCGTCGCGAGGTTGCCGTACGCCACGGCGAGCGCCCGCTCGTCGAGGGTCCGTGCCTCCACGGCGGCGACCATGAGGTCGACCCCGCGCTGGCTGAGCGCGAGCGCATCCTCGCGCCGACCGATCTGCCAGTAGGAGATCGCCATGCTGACGTACGACTCGCCGAAGCGTCCCGCATCAGAGGCGGATGCGGCGACGTCGGTCGCCTCCTCCGGCTCCCAGAGCGGAACCACGCGATCGAACCAGGTCACGGCGGTCGCGTGGTCTCCGCGCTGCAGGCTGTGCATGATGCCGATGCGGAACAGCAGTTCGCCCACGTCCCGGCGCTCGGTGACCGTGAGATCGCGATGCTCCGCACCCCGTTCGAGATAGGCTGCCGTGAGCGTGGCATTGTCGAGCATGTCGGTCGCATCCCCGCGCTTTTCGGCCGCCGTGAGGGCGTCGCGGAGTCCGAGTCCGACCTCCCAGTCCACCTGGCGACGTCGCCAGGGGTCGGTCATCGCCTCACCCATCCGCTCGCGGAGCTCGAGCAGCCGCTTCACCCACGGCAGCGGTTCACCAGCCTCGGTCGAACCGGCGGACGAGGCGAGCACGCCGCGGCAGAGCTGCAGTTCGAGGATGAGTTTCTCGGTATCGGATCCCTTGAAGTCCGTCACGATCGTCTCGCTGCGCGCGATCCACTTCGGGATGACCCGGCTCTTCTGCTGCCAGGTGCCCTCGGCGATCGCCCGGGCCGTGCCGAGGTGGGCTCCGAGAAGCACCTCGGTGGCGGCCGCCTGCATCGCGGGCGACTTCTTCGCCGCGAGCGGCGCGGCGCGGCGGATCGCGTCGGCGAAATGCTCCACCGCCGCCTGATGATCGGGCTCGGGCCCGGCGAGCGCGGCACGGCCGAGCAGCCTCTTCACCTGCGCCATGACGAGCGGCGACGGCCCCTCGCTCGCGGCGACGTGCTCGAGCACCACGCGGGCCTCGTCGGGGCGGTCCAATGCGAGGAGGACACTCGCGTGCTTGATCCGCGTCCAGATGTCCTGCGGGTCGAGCCGTACCGCGGTCTCCGCGAGCCGCAGCGCCTCGTTCCACTTGCCCTGCTCGCTGCTCATCGCGAGGAGGAGACGATGGGCCCGGACGTGCTCGGGATCGAGCTGGATCGCATAGTTGAGGTCGGCGACCGCGTTGGCGGCCGACGACTCCATCTCGCCTTCGGCTCGGAGGACGAACGCCTCCGGATCGAGCGGTTCGATCATGATGCCGTCGGCGGCGCGCGTGCCCGGCTCCACGCTCAGGATGACACCGCGCTCGGGATACACCTCGCCGATCGATCGGCCCTCCTCATCGAGGATCGACACGGTGCGGAGCTCGGAGATTTCCAGCTGCTTCGCCAGTTCGGCGATCGGCACCGCCTCGGCGAGTTTGATGCGGATCGCCGTCACGACGTCCTGCTCGATGGCCACCTCGACACGGTCGAACGGCTCGATCGACCAGGCGACGGCCTGTTCACCCTCCTCGGTCGTGAATGGCTCGCCGGCTCCCCACGTCGCCTCGATCTCGGCGCGGGTCGTCTTGCCGGGATGCACGCCGCGAAAACTGGCCGGATCGATCGACAGCGCGGGCATTTCGTCGGGTGTGGCCGCGACGGGGGCGGTCACCGTCGCCGGGGTCTCGGGGGCGTCGCGCCCGTCGGCGACGGTTTCGGTCGTGCGCTCGGAAGTCTCGTCCGTCCGCGTCTCCGCGGCGGGGGCTTCACGCGGGCCACCGAAGAGCGCCGTGGGCGTGGGCAGTGCCGCCATCCGCTCGGTGAGCCACCGGCGCACGGGACCTTCACCGGACGATTCGGTGTCGACCGGGGCCCGCTCCGACGCGCTCGACGTCGTCGCCTGGTCCTCCTGCTCGACTCCGGAGACGGTCACGGCTCCTTCGGGTCGTGCGGACTTCGTTGCGGGTTGTTCGACCGCATTGGGCCGACCGACACCGAACGACTCGATCCACTCCGGAAGCCGGAGCAGCGGGCGGGGCGTCGATTGCGAGGGTGGTTCCGCCGCGACGAGTGACGCCGGCAGGGCCCAGAACGCGGCCAGGAACAGGCTCGAGGATACGAACGAACACGGCTTCCGCAGCGTGGCCACGAGAGTTCCTCCTTGAACGGCTGATCGAACGGCGATATCGGTGCGGGCGGGGGACATGAATGCGGGGGGACGGTAGGCGTGGCCGGCGACGCCGTCCAGACCAGAAAGGCCGCTCGGCTCGAGGTGGCACGCCGTCCGGGAGCCGATCGCCGGCATGGTCGAGGAAGCCGGGGCAAGGTGGGGGAGGCCGCCCGACACCCCGTCATCGTGCCGGGCGTGCCATGCCGTGCCGGTCACGACCTCCTACACTGCAGCGACCGATCCCGGGGCCGAGTCTGTGCAATCGATGATGGACCACCGTGCGATGCCCAGGGCGGTCGTCCTCGGGGCGGGCATGGCCGGGCTCGCGGCGGCAGAGTCGCTCGCGGAGTCCCACTGGAAGGTCACCGTCATCGATGCGTCGGGGCGGCCCGGCGGCGTGCTGGGAACCCGCCGGGAAGACGGCTGGCTGGTCGAACGATCGGCGGACACGTTCCTCGCGGC
>DNLZ01000075.1:0-1943 GCA_003488325.1 Planctomycetaceae bacterium | reverse complement strand
GGCCGGGGCATACCGGCCCCGGAGGGCTTCCGCCTTCTGGCACCCGGCAGCGTCGCGGGCATCCTGCGCACGCCGCTGCTGTCTCCGGTGGGGCGGCTGCGGGTGCTCGCCGAGCGGTTCGTCCCGAGACGATCTCGGCCGCACGACGCGGCCGACGACGATGAATCGCTCGAATCGTTCGCCGTGCGTCGCCTCGGCCGCGAGGCGTTCGAGAACCTCGTGCAGCCGCTCGCGGCTGGAATCTGGACGGCGGACCCTGCACGCCTCGGGATGGCGGCCGCCTGCCCCGAGTTCTTCGCCATGGAGCGTGACGCCGGGAGTCTGTGGGCCGGAGAGCGGGCGCGACTCGCGGCCCGCGCGACCGCCGACGCAGGTGATCCCTCGCGTCGGGGCGATCATGGCACGGCGGGAGCCAGGTACGGGCAGTTCCTCACGCTCGTGGACGGCATGGAGTCGCTTCCCGTCGGGCTGGCGGCGCTGCTGCGGGCGCGTGGCGTGACCTTCGTCACGGCGCGGGCGACCTCGCTGGCCAGGCGCACGACCCACTGGCGTGTGGAGGGATCGGGTGACGACGGCCCGGTCATCCACGAGGCCGACGCCGTCGTCGTCGCGCTCCCCTCAGCGGCGGCGGCGACGCTGGTGCGTGGAGAGGATCCCGCCCTGGCCGCTGAACTCGCCGCGATCGAGTACGCGGGCTCTGCGATCGTTTCCCTGGGCTTCGCCCGCGGCGATGTGGTGCATCCGCTCGACGCAGCCGGCATGGTGGTGCCGCGGCGCGAGGGCCGGCGGGCCCTGGCGCTGAGTTTCTCGAGCTCGAAGTTTCCGGCACGGGCTCCGGCGGCGGCGGTTCTCGTGCGCGTGTTTCTCGGGGGCGCCCTCGATCCAGAGGTCGTACATCTCGAGGAGGCACCGCTCGTGGACCTGGCTCGGCGGGAAGTCGAGGTGCTGATCGGGGCGCGGGGTCGGCCCCGGCTGACGCACGTCGAACGGTGGCACGGCGCGATGCCGCAGTATCACGTCGGGCACGTGGCCCGCGTCGGGCGCCTCTCGGCCGCGGTCGGCCGTCATCCCGGTCTGGCCCTCGCTGGCGCCGCCTACGAAGGGGTCGGCATTCCCCAGGTCATCGCGTCGGGCCGCAGGGCTGCGGAGCGGGTCGTCTCCTCCGCCGCGCTTCCACGGTCCGGCGTGCGGTAACCCGCGCCGGACTACTTCTTCTTCGCCGCCGGCTTGGCGGCCGCCGCCCCCTCGGCCTCTTCCTTCTTGGGCTTCTTCTTTTTCATCGACATCTTCTGCACGCGCACCTTCGGCAGGCCGAGGGGGCTGCGGCCGTCACCCCAGAGATCCTGCTCCTTGAGTCTCGCGATTCGCTCGGCGCGCGTGAGCACCCCGCGAACGTTGGAGGCACCCTTTCGCACCCGCAGGCTCTTGTCCATCGTCATGGCCGTCTCTCCGTTCGGAAGCACGTGTCAGCGGAAAGCGTAGGGAGGCCGGGGGTTCCGATCAAGGTCCCGGCCGGTTCAGCACGCCACCTTCGCGATTCGGCGGAGGAAGTCCTCCATGCCGGGTGGGCGGTCGCCCGGGTCGGCCGCGAGGCAGGCCATGATCGCGTCGGCGAGCGCGGCGGGGGCGTCCTGCCAGTGTGCGCGCAGGTCCTTGGGAGTGGAGTCGTGCGCGAGCGCCGCCCGGCCGCTCGATCCGCGGGGCCACGGCAGCTCGCAGGTGCAGATCTCGTACGCGGTCACGCCGAAGGAGAAGACGTCGAGTCGCCTGTCGGCCTGCCGTCGCCGCACCACCTCGGGCGCCATGTAGTTCGGGCTGCCGATGCGGTTCCCCGGCTGCATGAACACCGGCTTGTCGGGCACGGCGAGTCCGAAGTCGAAGAGCACGAGCGTGCCATCGGGTCGAAGGATGAAGTTGCGGGGGCAGATGTCCCGATGGACGTA
>DNLZ01000021.1:14537-20259 GCA_003488325.1 Planctomycetaceae bacterium | reverse complement strand
CGCCGCACCCGTGGACCAGCCCGCGAATCCGGTGAACAGCCCCGCCGCCACGAGCACCGCCGGCAGCACGTGACCGCCACCGAGCAGGAGCGTGAACGGCAGGATGGTCGCGGGGCCACCGATCCCCTCGGTGGCGTTCTTCGACAGGCCTCGCCAGACGGCGAGACTCGAGTCGTACATCCGGCACGAGAGCATGTCGCCACCGTCGAAGATGTCGGTGACCAGCCCGGCCCGGCGGTAGGCCCGCGGCAGCTTCACGCCGTCGTGGAGCGACGCGCGGATCGCCTCGTGTCCACCGGCCCGCCGGTAGTCGGCGCGTCGCGTCACGAACCACTGCCCGCACCCGGCGGCCATGCCCGGGGCGTTCGTCGCGCGGGCACGCGCGAGCGGCAGATACCCGAGCAGCACGAAGTGGATGAGCGGCAGGAGCAGCCAGTCGAGCACGGCGCGGGTCTCCTGACGGGGAAACCCGCTCACGAGCGCGGCACCGCTCTCCTCGAGCAGGGCCGCCGATCGCGCGACGGCGTCCCGCGACGGCTCGACATCGACGTCGCAGAAGACCCAGGTGTCGTACCGTGCGGCCTCGGCCAGCTGCCAGCAGGCATGCTGCTTGCCGCACCACCCGGGCGGGAGCGGCCGGCCCGCGACGAGCCGCAGGCGCGGGTCGGCCGCCGCGAGGGCTCGCACGATCTCCCCGGTGCCATCGTCACTCGAGTCGTCGAGCACGACGAGTTCGAGACGCACGCCCTCGCTCGCGAGCACGTCTCGGCAGAGCCGGCCGATCGCGGCGGCCTCGTTCCGCGCCGGCACGAGGACCGAAACGGCCGGGCCGGCCGCAGCATCCTCCTCCACGCCGCCCGCGGGAGCCTGACCGGATGGCGGCGCGCGTCGGAAGCGCGGCAGATTGGCGAGCGTCAGGACCGCGGGAATCGCCGCAAGCACGAGGCCCGCAACGGCTCCGCCGAGGATCAGCGCGGCCGGGATGGATGCGGCGCCGCCGGCGAGGCTCATGAAGCGCTCTCCCGCCCCGTTCCACCGTGCGACGGGTCGAAGCGCTCGCCCCGCGACCAGGCCCGCACCCGGCGCAGTCCGTCATACGCCATGCCGACGCCGACGCGACCGGAGATGACCGTGACGAACGCGTCCGGGTCCCGCCCGAGCGCCGCGGCCGCGAGACGGTCCTGCGTCGCCTCGAGCGCGCCGGCCAGTTCGGCGGTCCATTCGTCGGCCGATCGCGCCGGCGCGTCGGCGACGCGGAACGGGGCCCCGAACGCCGCGAGCGCCTCGGGCAGGCGCTCGTTCCAGTACGGATACTCCACCGCGAACGGAACCACGAGACCTCCGGCTGCGGCCGCGACCGCATGACCGATCCCCGGCCGAATCACCGTCGGCCGCACCCGCGGATCGGTGAAACTGCCCTGGGCGGTGACCCAGAAGAACACGTCGCCGCGGTGCGCGGCGGCGCGGGCCATGCGCAGAAAGCGGGCGCTGCCGCGCCACGTGCCGGGCTCGATGCCGATGAAGCCGATGCGCTCGAGGAACCGGTACTTGCCGAGGGCCTTCGCCTCGATCGGCCCGTAGTTCATCCGCTGCGGCGCGAACCGCTGGCCGAGCGTCAGGAAGATGAGCGGATCCCACCATCCCGGATGGTTCGTGCAGAGCATCACGGGCTCGTCGCCGACCTCGGGAAATGCCGCCCCGCCATCCGCGCCGCGGAGGACCCGCACGGCGTGAAAATGCCGGCGCAGGTAGCCCCGCACGTACCACATGAACCAGCCATACATCGCGTGCGAGAACGGCGGCAGTTGGTTCTCGTGGCTGGGCACGGCGTCACGCGTCGCGATCACGCGCCCCCTGAAATGGCGACTGCCGGCGACGCGGGGGCGCACGACTGACCGGTCGACCTGCCAGCTAGACGACGCACGGGGCCGGCCGCGTCGTCGATGCTCGCGGGACGAGCTGATCCTGGTCGACGCAGTCGGCCGCGATCCATCCCGACATGAGCACCATCGGCATGCCGGGCCCGGGATGGGCCGAGCCGCCCGCGAGGTAGAGCCCCTCGACGTCGGGCGAGCGGTTCGAGGGCTTGAACGCGCCGAGAAACCGGCCGTGGCTCGCGAGTCCGTAGATCGCACCGTCGAGCACGTGGTAGCGGTCGTGGATGTCCTGGGGCGTGAGCGCCCGCTCGAACACGATGTGTCGCTCGAGATCCCGCAGGCCTGCCGTGCGCTCCAGCTTGTCGATGATGCGACGCCGGTATTCCGGCAGCATCCTCGACCAGTCGTGGTGCGGGCGCAGATAGGGCGTGTGCACGAGCACGTACAATGCCTCGCCACCCGGGATCGCCACCTCCGGCTCGGTGATCGCCGGCGCGCAGACGTAGCAGGTGGGGTCGGGCGCGGGCTCGCCGCGGCGATAGATCGTCTCGAATTCCTCGTGCGGATCGGCCGAGAAGACGAAGTTGTGATGGATGAGCTGCTCGTACCGCTTGTCGAGGCCGAGATACAGCACGACACCCGAGCATGCCGGCTCATAGCGACGGCGACCGAGGAATCGCTGCCGCGGACCGACGTCGAGGAGTTCGCGGTGGGTCCGCACGCTGTCGGAGTTGCTCACCACCGCCGCCGCGAGGATCGTCTCGCCCCGCGCGGTCTCGACGCCGCGGACCCGCCCCTCCTCCACGATGATGCGGCGGATCGGCGTACGGGTGCGGATGTCCACGCCCAGGTCGACCGCGAGGCTCGCGAGGGCCCGCGGCACCGCACCCGTGCCACCTCGCGGGTACCAGACGCCATCGTGCGCCTGCATGTGGGCGATCCCGCAGAGGACGGCCGGAGACTCGTCCGGTGCGCTGCCGACGTACTGCGTGAAGTGGTCGAGCATCTGCGCGGCCCGTTCGTCCCGGACGAACGACCGGACGGTGCCGGCGACGCTGTGACCGGGACGCATCCCGATGACCTCGCCCACGAGCGACAACGACAGGCCACGCCGCGGGTCGAACATGTCGCGGAGGCCCCCGACACTGCGCCAGAAGAAGAACTCGTTCGAGAGGCGGTGGAGCCGCTCCGCGAGCTCCATGAAGCGGCCGTATCCCGCACCCGCTTCCGTGCCGGGGGCGTAGTCGTCGAGCACCCGCTGCATCTGCGGCACGTTCGCGGACAGGTCGAGCGTCGTCCCGTCGGTGAAGAAGCTGCGCCACTGCGGATCGAGCGGCACGAGATCGAGGGCGGACTCCAGGTCGCGGCCCGCCTCCGACCAGATTCGCTTGAGCACCCGGGGAATCGTGAGGATCGTCGGCCCCATGTCGAACCGGAAGCCAGCCTCGGAGAGCACGGCGGCCTTGCCCCCCACCCAGGCGTTCTTGTCGCACAGCGTGACCGCGTAGCCGCGGGCGGCGAGCGTGCATGCGGCCGCGAGGCCGCCGAGGCCGCCTCCGACCACCACCACCCGTCCGTCGTCACGCGTCGCCATGAATAGGTTCCCGGTCCCGCCGCTCAGTACGCCGCTCCGGCCGGCGCGCGGCCGGCCCCCTTTCCGCCCCGCGATCGCACCACCGCATCCGCCGGCTCGATCGCGTCGGGTCGCCGCAGAAGGATCTTCCCCGCATCGACCCCGAGGTCGCGGAGGAGCAGCTCGGTCGTGATCCGCGCCGACGAGTAGATCACCGGCAGTCCGCTGCCGGGGTGCGTGCCGCCACCCACGAGGTACATGCCGTCGATGTCCTCGAAGCGGTTGTGAGGCCGCATGTGCAGCATCTGGCCGAGGTCGTGCGAAAGGTTGAACGTGGCCCCGCGGTAAATCTCGTAGTCATCCTGCCAGTCGTCGGGCGTGATCATCCGCTCGTACCGGATCCGCTCCCGCACCCCGGAGATGCCGATCCGCTCCACCTGATCGAGCGCCACCTCCCGGTACGCCGCACCTTCCCGCCGCCAGTCGACGTTGGGATGACGATGCGTGACGGGAATGAGCAGGTAGAGCGTGCTCATGCCCGGCGGGGCGAGGGACGGGTCGGTCACGCAGGCGTTTTGCACGTACATCGAAGGGTCACGCGAGAGCACGTGCCGTCGCTCGATGTCCACCAGATTCTCTCGGTAATCCGTCGAGAGGTAGATCGTGTGGTGCGGCACGTCGTCGTACCGTCCCTCGATGCCGAGATAGAGCATGAACGTCGAACAGGAGAACCGGCGCGCCGCAATCCGCCGGTCGTTCCAGCGACGCCGGAGGCGATCGGGCACGAGGCGGGTCATGCTCCGGGCAAAGTCCGCATTGACGATCGTCGCATCGGCCTCGTACCGCCCCGAGGGCGTGATCGCGGCGACGACCCGCCGGCCCGCGAACTCGAGCGACTCGACAGGCTCCTCATACCGGATCTCGACGCCCATCTCGGCGGCGATGCGAGCCATCGCCGCCGACACGGCGCCACAGCCGCCGATGGGATGGAAGACGCCGTGCTCATACTCGAGAAACGACAGGATCGAGAACAGGCTCGGGCAGCGAAATGGCGACATGCCCAGATACTTGGACTGGAAGGTGAAGGCCAGCCGCACCCGCTCGTCGGAGAAAAACGTCCCGAGTTCGGCATCGAGGCTCCGCCACGGCTTCAGCATCGGCACGAGCCGCAGCAGGTCGGGCGACGCGAGATCCCGCCAGCTCTCGAACGGCTGCTCGAGAAACGGGGCAAAGCGCTCGAACTTCGCCCGCGTCGCCTCCATGAACCGCGTGAACGAGCCCGCGTCACCCGGCGCGATCCGGCGAACCTCGGCCTCCATCCGCTCGAGGTCGGGCGTGCACTGCAATTCGCCCCCGGACCCGAACATGAGCCGGTACTGCGGATCGAGCCGCACCATCTCCACCTCGCTGCGGAGGTCGTAGCCGCAGGCGGAGAAGATGTCCTCGAGCACGCGGGGATAGAGGAAAAACGTCGGCCCCAGGTCGAACCGAAATCCTGCCGGCGTGGTGATCGTGCTCGTCCGTCCCCCGGGGACCGCGAGCCTCTCGAGGACCCGCACCTTCAAGCCCGCCCGGGCCAAGAGCATCGCCGAGGCAAGCCCCCCCGGACCAGCACCGATGATCGTGACGGTCCGCGTCATCAACCGCTTCCCGGGCCATCCTGAAGCCACGGCCCGTTCACCGCCCTCGGCCGAGCCGGACGGGCAGACCGAGGAACGGCCACAACGCCCGTACTATAGGAGGCGCATAGAGGCGGTCAAGAAACGCGAGCCGTCTCGCGGCGACGCCGCCAAGGGGCGATCCCACGCCACCCGTCGCAGGTCCGGCGTCAGTACCCGATCATGTAGGCCGATCGCACGGGGCGGTACACGCCCAGCGGCCCGCGTCGGTAGAGCTGGCCGACGACCGGCGCCGGAGCGTAGTACGCCGTGACCGGGGCGGCGACGACGGGTGCGGCTGCCACGGGTGCCGGCGCGTAGTAGGCGACCGTCGCAGCCGGGGCGTACGCCGGCGCGTAGGACGGAGCGTAATAGGAGGTGACCGCCACGCCCGCGGTCGGTCCCATCACGGGGGGCGAGAACGCCGTGACCGCCGCGTAGTTGCCGGCGGGCGTGTAGTTCGCGACGTAGGTCGGGGCGGCGATGACCGGCGTCGTCACCATCGGCGCGGCGACGACAGGAGCCGCCACCACGGGCGCCGCCACGACCGGTCGCAGTGCGGAGTAGTAGACCACCTGCGCATCCACGGGCGCCGTGACGAGGAGGCCGATGAG
>DNLZ01000021.1:12934-14166 GCA_003488325.1 Planctomycetaceae bacterium | reverse complement strand
GGCAGCATGGTGAAGGGGCCTCCGCGGGACGCCAAACGGGTTGTTCTTGTTGATCAGGACGTCTTCGATGGAGAATACGCAGGCCTGAGGGTCTCGTGCAAACCGCCCGCAAAGTCGCTCACCGACGGGGTGAAGCTGGGCGGTTCGGGCGCGACTCGGGGGGCGATGCATGCCATTTTCCCGGCTCGCGCGGGGATCGGTGCCGCCCGACAGTTGGTGTTCGACGGGCCCCGCCCGGCACACCCCTCACGAGCCCATCGCGTGCCAGACGCTTCGTCCACAGACTCCGCCCCCACCGTCACCCGCGGCTTCGGGTCGCTCCTCGTGGTCCGGGTGCTCACGGTCCTCAACGACAATCTGCTGCGCTGGCTCGTCATCGGCCTCGGGAAGCGGGCGGCCGGAGACGGTGGGACGGCACTGGTTCTCACGGTCGGCACCGCCGGGTACGTCCTCCCGTTCGTGCTCTTCGCCTGGCTGGCGGGATGGCTCGCCGATCGCTTCGCCAAGCGGACGGTCCTCGTCGCGGGCAAGTTCGCGGAGATCGTGATCGTCGCGGCGGCGGCAGCCGTGGTCGCGTGGGGTGTGGCGTCCGGACCGTCCGTGGCCGGCCTGCCGCTCGGCCTCTGGTTGCTGCTGGGAACGGTGGGCCTGATCGGACTGCAGTCGGCGATCATCGCCCCGAGCCTCTTCGGCACGATTCCCGAAATGCTGCCGACCGGCGATCTCTCGCGCGGCAACGGGATCCTCGCCATGGCATCCCTCGCCGCGACGCTCGTCGGCATGGCGGGGGGCAACTGGCTCGCCGATATCACGCCCATCGGGGGACATTCGGAGGCAGCACGGCCGATCATGGGCGCCCTCGCCACCGCCGTCGCGCTCGGGGGCGTGGCGGTGGTGGGATGGCTCGCGTCGCTGCGGCTGCCGGCGGCGGCTCCTGCCGACCCCTCCGCGGTCCCTCCATGGAACGTGCTGGCCCACAGCTGGCGTGACCTGGCCGCCCTTGCCGGGGCAGCCAGGCTGGCGGGTGCCGCCGCCGGCATCGTGTTCTTCTGGGCGCTGGCGGCGGTCGCCCAACTGAACGTCGACCAGTTCGCCGTCGAGTCGGGGGCGACGAGTCAGGCGCAGATCGTGCCGCTCCTCGTGGCGCTGGTGGGCGGTATCGGCCTCGGCAGCATGCTCGCGGGCCGGCTCTCGGCACGCGGAATCGACCCCGGTTCCCAGGTCGATCTCGG
>DNLZ01000021.1:0-12548 GCA_003488325.1 Planctomycetaceae bacterium | reverse complement strand
CTTCTTCGACGGCGGGATGGCCGCGTGGTCGCGGCTCGCGGGGGCGATCGTCTGGCTGGCGGTCCTCGGCATCGGAGCAGGCCTGTTCGACGTGCCGCTGGAGGCCTACCTCCAGGAACAGAGCCCGCCGGCCCGCCGCGGTGCCGTGCTCGCGTCGACCAATCTCCTCACCTTCGCCGGCATGTTCGTGGCGTCGCTGCTCTATGGATTCCTCCGGATGCCCGTGGGCACGGCAGCCGGGGAGGCGGTACGACCACTCCTCTCGGCGCGGGAGATCTTCGGCATCTTCGCCGGCACCGCGATCATCGCCACGGCCGGCGCGGTGTACGCCGCGCCGCGGGCCTCGCTGCGGTTCTTCGTGGGCTCGATCGTCCACATGTTCTGGCGATACCGCGTTCACGACGAGCGGCTGCTGCCCAAGGACGGTGCCGCGGTCGTCGTGGCCAACCACCTCTCCTGGCTCGACGGATTCCTGCTGCCGATGTCGGCGCCGCGTCCGGTGCGCATGGTCGTCTACGGCCCCAATATCCGCGGGAGGTTCCTGCGGATGCTCTCCGACCAGTGGCGGTTCATCCTCTTCGATCCGAAGCCGAAGTCGATCGGCCGCGCGCTCAAGGCGATCCAGACGGGCCTCACGGATGGAGACTGCGTCGGCATCTTCTGCGAGGGAGGCATCTCCCGGAACGGCCAGCTGCTCGGGTTCAAGCGCGGCCTCGAGTGGCTGCTCTCGCGGGTCGAGGCGCCGATCGTGCCCGCCTCGATCGATGGTCTCTGGGGCAGCCAACTGTCGTTCTCCGAGGGGCGCTATTTCACGAAGGGCATCCGCCGCCAGCGCCAGGGAGGCCCGTGGCGCCTCAGGCGTTCCGTCACGCTCACGTTCGGCCGTCCGCTGCCGGTGGGCACGCCTCCGGGGGAGGCCCGGCTGGCGATCCAGGAACTTGCCGCGGAGGCGGTGCGTCGGCGGATGGCCGGCATCCGCGGCGTCGGACTCCCCCCGGAGGTCGATGCCGCGGCCGCCGCTGCCACGGCGGAGGCTTTCGACGGGTGCGTGCTCCTCCGCCGTACCGACCGGCTCGTGTCCTCGTTGGCGCCCGGCGACCCGTTGCACGACACGCTCGGCATGCACGGTGGTCCGCTCCTCGGCATCCATGCCACGACGGTCGCCGCCGACCAGCCGTCCGCCGGGCTTCGCGACGCCCTCCTCCGGGAGCGGGCGACGCTCTGGCTCGCGCGGGTCGAGCAGGTGTCGGCCGTCGCATCCGACGGCGCTGGCTCGGGCTCCCCGGCGTGGGCGAGGCTCGCTGCGGTGGTCGTGCCGCTGCGAGCGCTCGGGGATCTGCCCGCCGCCCGTGCCGCAGCAGATCGCTTCCGGGAAGTCACCGGCGTCGAAGTGGTGACCGCCTACGCGCCGCCGGAGGCGGGGGGCCTCGTGGCGATGAATACGCCCGTGAGCCGTCGGGGCGGGGATCATGAGACCACGTGCGACGCGGGAAGCGTGGGGCGCGTGGTGAACGGCGTCGTCGTCTGGCCTGCCGCGTCGATGCGGCAGCGACTCGGGTTTCAGGCGCTCCCGGGCATCGCCCTCGACCGTTCCGTCGTGATCGGTGCCACACTCCCCTGTCCCGACGGAGCCGCCTGCGCGTCCCCCCGGGCGGCGCTCCTGCCCGACCTCGTCTCGATCGATGAAGAAGGGTTCATCCGCGCGCCCGAGCCCGTCCCGGGCGGATGAGTTCCCGCAGATCCCCACCGTCGGACCCCGCTCCGGGCAGCGGCACGCGCGAGCGGCAATCGGCCATCGACGCGGCGCAATCTTGGTGCCACCGACTTCGTGCGGTATCGTTGCGGACGTCAGGCACCCGTAGCTCAATTGGATAGAGCGTCGGTCTACGGAACCGAAGGTTGCAGGTTCGAGCCCTGCCGGGTGTAGTCAGTTCTCTTGGCGACGGCCCCGAGCGCCGCGCGAATCCGGGATTCGCGGTAGGCTGTCCGCATGACGGACGCCGCGGATTCAACGTCACAGTTCCACCGCGTGGTCGGCTTCGACCCCGGCCTGAACGTGACGGGCTACGGCGTCGTCGAGTGTCGTGGTGCCGCGGTCCGCCTCGTCGAGGCGGGAACCGTGCGCTCCCGAGGGGACTCGCTCGAGGAGCGGCTGCACACCATCCACCTCGGCGTTCGAGACGTGCTCGACTCGCTCCGCCCGTCCGCGATGGCGATCGAGCAGGTCTTCGCGCACGTCCGCTTTCCCAAGGCCGCCATCCTGCTCGGGCACGCCCGGGGCGTGATCTGTCTCGCCGGGGTCCAGGCGGGGCTGGCGGTCCACCACTACCTGCCAAACCGGGTGAAGAGCACGCTCTGCGGAGCCGGCCACGCGGGCAAGGAACAGATGCAGCTCGCGGTGCAACGCGAGCTCGGCCTCGCCGCCCGACCCGAGCCGGCCGACGCGGCCGACGCGCTGGCCGTCGCCTTGGCCGACTGGCACCTGCGGCTCAGGCCGCTGCTCTTCGGCACCGGAGTCAGCCGGATCCGGAGCGGACGCGCATGATCACGCGCATCTCGGGCACCCTCGAGCGGGTCGAGCCGACGGCGGTCGAGATCGGCGTGGGGCCGGTCGTTCACGAGGTGCTCGTCACCGACCTCGTCCGCCGGAGCCTGCAGCAGCGGATCGGGGAGCCGGTGGTGCTGCACACGCTGGAATACCTCGAGGGCAACCCGACCCGTGGCAACCTCGTCCCGCGGCTGGTCGGCTTTCTCTCCGAGGCGGAACGGGAGTTCTTCGATCTCATCTGCGAGGTGGACGGCGTGGGCGTCAGGAAGGCCCTGCGCGCGATCGTCAGGCCCGTGGGGGAGATCGCCCGGGCCATCGAGGAGCAGGATGCCAAGTCGCTCGCCGGCCTGCCCGGCATCGGCGCCGCGACGGCGGAGCGGATGATCGCCAAGCTGCGGCGTCGGATGCCGAAGTTCGCCCTCTTGGTGGCGCGCGACACGCCCGGCGAGCCGGGGGCGGCCGACGTGATCACGGAGACGTTCGACGTCCTGCGGTCGCTCGGCCACACCGACGCCGACGCCCGTCGGCTCGTCGACGCCCTGCGACAGGAGACGAAGAAACCGAAGTCCGTCCAGGACGCCCTCGAGGTGATCTACCGCCAGCTGCACCGGCCGCGGTGAACCGGGCGCCGAACCACTCGGGCCGCGCCGGGCCTCGGGTGCCCCGCCGCGGCAACGCCGCGTGCCGGAGGCCGCCAACAACGGGGGGACTCGCTACGCTACGGCCATGGAACCTCTCCGGCAGCCAAGCGTGCACGCCACCGACGACCCCGCCCCGGAGGATCGCGCGCTGCGGCCGCAGCGGATGGACGAGATGGTCGGCCAGCGGGCGGTCGCGGAGCGGCTCGAGATCGCGATCGACGCGGCACGAAAGCGGGGCGAGCCGCTGGGACACATCCTCCTCGACGGTCCGCCCGGCCTCGGCAAGACCACCTTCGCCACGTGCATCCCGCGCGAGCTCGGAACCACGCTGCAGATCGCCAGCGGCGCCGCGCTGGCGGCGCCCAAGGACCTGCTGCCGTACCTGACGAACGCGGCCGAGGGCTCGGTGCTCTTCATCGACGAGATCCACCGGCTGCCGATCGCCGTCGAGGAGTTCCTCTACCCCGCCATGGAGGATTTCCGGGTCGACATCACGCTCGGCGACGGCGTGGCGGCCCGCACGATCAACATGCCGCTCCGCCCGTTCACGCTCGTCGGCGCGACGACGCGGGCGGGACTCATCTCCGCACCGCTGCGGGACCGCTTCGTCGTCCGCGAACACCTCGACTACTACACCACGGACGAGCTCGCCGAGATCGTGCGCCGATCGGCGGTCAAGCTCTCCATGGGCATGGACGACGCCACGGCCGACGAGATCGCACGCCGCAGCCGGGGCACGCCCCGGCTCGCGAACAACCGCCTGCGGTGGATCCGCGACTACTCGACCAGCCGCGCGGCGGGCGCCGTCGACGTGGTGATCGCCCGGGCGGCGCTCGACATGCAGGGCATCGACGACATGGGACTCGACACGTTCGACCGCCGGTATCTCGAGACGATCCAGCGCGTGTTCGCGGGAGGTCCCGTGGGCATCGAGGCGATCGCCCACACGATGAGCGCCGCGGCCGACACGCTCGAGGACGACGTGGAGCCGTTCCTCCTGCGGTGCGAATTCGTGGTCCGCACGCCGCGCGGTCGCCGGCTGACCGCCCGTGGCGAGGAGCACCTCGGCGGGGCGCCACCGCCGGCCGAGGGACGGCTCTTCTGAACGCGGCACGCGTCGTGATCCGCGCCCGTTGACCCACGGGGACGCTCCGGCTAGCCTTCCGAGGCACGAGGTAGCACCATGGCCGTCCCCAAACGCCGCCAATCCAATCAAAAGACCCGCTCCCGGCGGGCGCACGACTTCCTCGTGCCGCGGCAACTCACGTTCTGCCCGACCTGCGGCAAGGCGGTGCCCACGCACCGAGTCTGCGAATCCTGCGGCCACTACCGGGGCCGGGTCGTGATCAAGTCCGAGGACTGAGGCGTGGCCGGCGGTCCCGCCATCGTCTTTCCGGGACAGGGCGCCCAGGCGGTCGGCATGGCCGGCGCGTGGGTGGATGAGCATGCCGCGGCGGCGTCACTCTTCGCGCGCGCATCCGACCTGCTCGGCTACGACCTGCTGGCCGTGAGCCGGCACGGGCCGGCCGACCGGCTCAACACCACGGCCGTGAGCCAGCCCGCGATCCTCGTCACGAGCCTTGCCGCACTCGAGGTGCTCCGGTCACGCGAAGGCCACCCGCTCGACGCGGCGGCGATCACCGCCGGCCTGTCGCTCGGAGAGTACACCGCACTCGTCTTCGCGGGCGTCCTCTCCTTCGACGACGCCGTGCGTCTCGTCGACGTCCGCGGCCGCGCGATGCAGGAGTGCGCGGAGCGGAGGCCCGGGGCCATGGTGGCCGTGCTCGGGCTCGATCGTCCCGCGGTCGCCGCGCTCTGCGCCGCATGCCGCGACGGGGACGTGCTCGAGGTCGCCAACGTGCTCTGTCCCGGCAACGTGGTGGTATCCGGATCGGCGGCCGCCTGCGGACGTCTGGAGGAGGCCGCTCCCGGTGCCGGAGCGATGAAGTGCGTGCGGCTCGACGTGGCCGGCGCCTTCCACACGGTGCTCATGCAGCCGGCGGTCGAGCGGCTCGGAGCCGCGCTCGAGGCGGCGGTCCTCCGGCCACCGCGCATCGCGGTGGTCAGCAACGTGGACGCCCGGTCCCACGACGACCCGGCCGAGATCCGCACGCTCCTGGCGAGGCAGGTCGTCGGAGTTGTCGAGTGGAGCGACTCCATGGCATACCTCCTCTCGACGGGTGTCGGCACCGTGTGGGAGGTCGGCCCGGGCCGCGTCCTGCGCGGCCTCATGAAGCGGATCGATCGGCGGGTGGCGTGTTGCGGCGTGTTTGACTGAAACGAATCGGCCCGGTCGCGGACCGCGGCGGACCCGGCCGGCGGCAAGGCGAAATGGTCGCGGCCGAGGTGGGTGCAGCGGACGCGATCCGATGCGGCGGATGGGATCGACGGGACCAGACGGGAGCACGTGATGGCACATCAGACGGGCGGAACGGACGTCGGCGGTCGGCTGCGGGTCGATCTGCACGGGCAGGTCGCGCTCGTCACGGGCGCCTCGCAGGGTCTGGGGCGGGCGATCGCCGAGGTGCTCGCCACCGCGGGTGCGACGGTCGCCCTCGTCGCGCGTTCGGCGGACAAGCTGGCCGACGTCGCTGCGGCGATCACCTCGAACGAGGGCCGCGCGGAGGCGTTTCCCTGCGACGTGTCGCGCGAGGGGGAGCCCCAACGGGTCGTCGACGCCGTCGTCGAACGATTCGGCCGCCTCGACATCCTCGTCAACAACGCCGGCGTGACGCGGGACACGCTCCTGCCGCGCATGAGCGACGAGGAGTGGGACGCGGTCCTCACCACGAATCTTCGCGCCCCCTTTCTCTTCATGCGGGCTGCGAGTCGACCGATGATGCAGCAGCGTTACGGTCGGATCGTCAACGTCGCGAGCGTCTCCGGACTCATCGGCAATCCGGGTCAGGCGAACTATTCGGCGTCGAAGGCGGGTCTCGTGGGCCTGACGAAGACGGCCGCCAAGGAGCTCGCCGGTCGCAAGATCACCGTCAACGCCGTGGCTCCCGGCTTCATCGCGAGCGAGATGACCGCGGCCCTCGGTCCGGCCCTGCTCGACGAGGTGAAGAAGCGGGTGCCGGCGAAGCGGCTCGGGGAGGCGTGGGAGATCGCCGACGCCGTCCTCTTCCTGGCTTCGCCCTCCGCCGCCTACGTGACCGCCCAGACGCTCGTGGTGGACGGCGGCCTCATCGGCTGACAGGCGGGGCTGGCGAGGCCGCAAAAAGCCGCGAAACGGGCATGCCTCCCCCCAGCCACCCCGATGTGCCGGGGCTGGACACGTGCGGCCGCCAACGGGTATATCTTCGCGGACCCTCCCCGCCCTCCGTGCCGCACGAGGGCGGAGCCGTCTCACGTCCCGCGATCATGCCGCGAGTTGTGATCACAGCGGGGTCGCGGCAACGGCGTGCATCGTGCGATCGTGCAGGATGCCGGAGAATCGTTTCCGGACGCTCGGTTCCGGACGGACGGATCGACTCGAGACCACGAGCGGGCTTCGCAGGAGGATTCATACGGTGGCTTCAGTCCAAGAGCGCGTGATCGACATCGTGGCCTCCCAACTGGGGGTCAGCAAGGAACAGATCACGCCCGAGACCTCGTTCATCAACGACCTCGGTGCCGACTCGCTCGACACGGTCGAACTCGTGATGGAACTCGAGGAGGAGTTCGAGATCAACATTCCGGACGACGCCGCCGAGAAGATCCAGACCGTCGGTCAGGCGGTGGACTTCATCGAGAAGCAGCAGGCGTGAGCGGCCCGACGGCACGCGGCGCCGCTCCAGGTCGACCGCCCGCCGCCAGGAAGCGGAGCGCAGGATGAAGCGTCGTGCCGTGGTGACCGGGCTGGGGGTGGTGACCGCGCTCGGCCGGCACCTCGAGACGGTGTGGGATCGCCTGGTGAAGGGCGACAGCGGCGTCGGTCCGATCACGCTCTTCGACGTGGCCGGATACCGCGTGCAATTCGGCGGCCAGGTGCCGTGGGAGGCCGATCGCGAGGACATCGCCGGGCCGAAGGAACTCAAGCGACTCGACCGGTTCACGCAATTCGCCATCGCCGCCGCCAAGGACGCCGTGGCCGACTCGGGTCTCGATCTGCCGACGGCGGCGCCCTACCGCTGCGGCGTGGTGATCGGCTCCGGCATCGGGGGCCTGTGGGAATTCGAAGCCCAGGAAGAGCGGCTGCTGCACAAGGGCATCGACAAGGTCTCCCCGTTCACGATCCCGAAATTGATGGTGAACTCCGCCAGCGGCCACGTGTCGAGCCTCTACGGCATCAAAGGCCCCAACTTCGCGGTGGCCACGGCCTGCGCGAGCGCCGCCAACTCGATCGGCACCGCCCTCCGCGCCATCCAGTACGACGACGCTGACGTGATGGTCGCCGGCGGCAGCGAGGCCGCGCTCACGCCCATCGGCCTGGCCGGTTTCCAGAACATGCGGGCCCTGTCGTTCCGCGCGGACGCCCCGCAGCAGGCGAGCCGTCCCTTCGATGCCGAGCGGGACGGCTTCGTGCTCGCGGAGGGGGCCGGGATCGTGGTGATCGAGGAGTTCGAGCACGCCCGCCGACGCGGGGCGCGGATCTACGCCGAACTGCGCGGCTACGGCGCGAGCGGGGACGCCGGCCACATCACCCAGCCCGACGAGGAGGGCCGTGGTGCCGCGAGGGCGATGGCGATGGCACTCGACGACGCCGGGCTCGGACCGGAGGCCGTGCACTACGTGAACGCCCACGGCACGAGCACCCCGCTGGGCGACAAGGCGGAGACCGTGGCCATCAAGCGGGTCTTCGGGGCGCATGCGCGTCGCCTCGCGATCTCGAGCACGAAGAGCCAGCTCGGCCACACGCTCGGCGCGAGCGGTGGCATCGAACTGGTGGCCTGCGCCCTCACCATGGACCGCGGCGTGATCGCGCCCACGATCAACCTCGAGCACCCCGATCCGGAGTGCGACCTCGACTACACGCCGAACGTGGCCCGCCAGGCCCGCGTGGACGTCGCGATGAGCAACAGCTTCGGATTCGGCGGTCACAACGCGAGCCTCGTCCTGGCCCGCCTCGGCTCCTGACGGCCGACGTCGGGGGGGCGATCCGGCCGGGCACGCGGCTTTCGGCTCGTTTCTTTCCGCTTGTCTTCTCCGGCCCGGCGTTTCTATCGTCCCGGCGTCCAGCGGAGCCCGTGTCGTGTCCCGTCGCGTGCATCTCCCGATGCGTCTTGTGCTCGTGGTGGCGGCGCTCGCGGCGGCGCGTGCCGCGGCGCAGGTGCCGGCGGACTCGGGCCAGGTCTGGAAGACCTACGACATCGCACCGTTCGTCGCCGTGGCCGGATCCGGAAGCGAGCGGCACGTGGTCGATTGGATCCTGCAGGAGACCGGCTACGCGGCCTGGCACGGAGCCTCGCCGGCCTCGCTCTCGGCCGGTCCCGAGAAGCTCGCGTGCTTCCACGTGCCCGAGATGCAGTCCCGTGTCGAGGAGATCGTCACACGGTTCGTCGGCGAGGCGTCCAGCCCGCATCGCTTCACCGTGCGGGTCTTCGGGGTGGCCAGCCCGGCGTGGCGCGGCGACGCGCGGCCGGTCCTGCAGCCGATCCCGGTGGCCACACCCGGCGTTCAGGCGTGGATCCTCGCGCGGGAGAACGCCGCCGAGGTCGTGGCGCGGCTCCGCGCCCGGTCCGACTGCCAGGAGCTTCCCACGGGGCCGGTGCTCGCGGCCAACGGGCTGCCCGCGATCCTCACCGGCGGCCGCAAGCTGCCCTATGTCCAGGACGTCGGTCCCCCGGGCTGGCAGCCGTCGAGTGGTGCCTGCGACGAGGGACTCGCGATCGACGTCCATCCGCTGCTCGTGGCCGACGGCACGGCCGTGGAGGCGGTCTTTCGCTGCCGGATCGACCAGGTGGAGCGGCTCGCACCCGTCACCCTGCCGGCACCCGCCGGCGTGCGCGGCAGGCTGCAGATGGAGGTGCCCCAGGTGGCGGCCGTGCGGGTCGGCGAGCGGTTTCGCTGGCCCTCCAGCCAGACGCTCGTGATCGGGATCGGGTTGGTGCCATGGCCGGTGCCCGCGCAGAATACCGTGCCCGGGCTGGTGCCCGATGCGAAGCGTCGCGACGTCGTCGTCGTGATCGAACCGCGACTCCGGGGCGGCCCGTGAGGCACCGCGGCACGGGCCGCGAGGACGACTGAGGAGGCGGCTTGCCCGATGCGCGACGTGGACGATGCAGAGCGGCGGGTGGTGATCACGGGACTCGGCGTCGTCTGCCCGCTGGGCCTCACGCTCGAGGACGTCTGGGGGGGACTCCGCGGTGGCCATAGCGCCATCGCCCCGGTCACCTCCTTTCCGACCGCAGGGCTGCCGCTGCACCACGCCGCCGAGGCCCGCTGCTTCACCGGCGACATCGCCGACTTCGGCCCCCTCGACCCCGACCGCAAGAAGTCGATTCGCAAAGGGCTGAAGGTGATGTGCCGCGAGAGCCAGATGGCCGTGGCCGCGGCCCAGCGGGCCATCGCGGACAGCGGTGCGGCCGCGCACCACGATCCGGGCCGGTTCGGATGCGTGTTCGGCTCCGACTACATGCTCACCCTTCCCGAGGACTTCACGGCCGCGGTCGCCCGGTGCCGTGCGGCGGCGGGGGAGTTCGACTTTCGCCGCTGGGCCGACGACGGCATGCCGCAGCTCACGCCGCTCTGGCTGCTCAAGTATCTCCCCAACATGCCGGCCAGCCACATCGCCATCTACAACGACCTCCGTGGGCCGAGCAATTCATTGACGCTGCGCGAGGCGAGCGGCCACCTCGCCGTCGGCGAGGCCGTGGTGACGATCCGTCGCGGCGCGGCCGATGTGATGGTGGCGGGGGCGACCGGCACCCGCGTCCATCCCATGAAGACGGTGCATGCCCTGCAGACCGAACAGGTGGCATTCGGCGACGGAGACCCCGTCACCTGGAGCAGGCCGTTCGATCGCGACCGTCGGGGAATGGTGCTCGGTGAGGGTGCCGCAGTCCTCGTGCTCGAGGAACTCGGCCACGCCCGGGCCCGGTCCGCGCGGATCTATGCGGAAGTGGTGGGCCACGCGGCCAGTTGCGTCGCCCACGGTGGCGCGGTGGGACGCAAGCGCGAGGCGATCGGACGGTCGATGCATGCCGCCCTCGGCCGGGCCCGCACCACGGCCGAATCCGTCGGTCACGTCCACGCCCATGGGGCGAGCACGCGCGTCGGCGACCGTGACGAGGCGCTCGCGATCCGCGACGTGCTCGGGGATCACAGCGGCCGCACGCCGGTGGTCGCCGCCAAGAGTCACTTCGGGAATCTCGGCGCGGGCAGCGGCCTCGTGGAGTGCATCGCGAGCGTGCTCGCGCTGGGCCGGGGGGAACTCTTCCCGGTGCTCAACCACGCCATCGCCGACACGGAGTGCCCGGTGCGTGCGGCCCGCGGTGGCGAGCCGGCCGGAGACCTCTTCATCTCGACCGCCGTGACGCCCCAGGGCCAGGCCGGGTCGCTCGTCATCCGGTCCTGCCCGGCGTGAGGCGGAACGCCTGAGATCACGGGCCGGCATGCCGGCGGCTGCTTGACAGTCGCCGCGAGCGGCCGTATTTTCTTGGTTCCTGGTTCAGGCGGCGCTGGCTGCAGGTCCGCGGATTCGTGTCCAAGCGCCTGATGTGGGTTCCGTTCCACGTCGGGCGTTTCGGCGTCCATGTCGTGCGAGGGCGTCGGCAGTGCCGGCTGCGCCTGTGCCGACGATTCGAACGCCGAGAGCGCGATGAAGCCTGAAGAAATTCTCCGCATCGTCGACGCGATCCATCGCGACAAGAACATCGACAAGGAGATCGTGTTCCAGGCGATCGAGGCCGCGCTCGTCACCGCGCTCAAGCGGCAGTATGGCGAGGAGGCGGATGTCACCATCGCGATCGATCGCGCGGATGGCACGCTCACCGGGTCGCATGCGGGTCAGCCGATCGATACGGCCGAGTTGTCGGGTCGGATCGGCGCCCAGACCGCGAAGCAGGTGATCATCCAGAAGATCCGCGAAGCCGAGCGCGACGCGATCCACGACGAGTTCGAGGAGCAGATCGGTCACATGGTGTCCGGCGTCGTGACCCGTTTCGAGGGCGCGACCGCGACCGTGACGCTCGGTGCGACCGAGACGATCCTGCCCCGCAGCGAACAGATTCCGGGCGAGTCCTACCACCCGAACGAGCGCATCCGTGCGACCATCTTCGAGGTGCGGAAGGTGGGAAGTCGGGTCAAGATCATCCTGTCGCGAATCCGCCCGCAGCTCGTGCAGCGGCTCTTCGAGCAGGAGATTCCGGAAATCGCCGACGGCGTGATCGAGATCCGCGCCATCGCCCGCGAACCGGGATATCGCAGCAAGGTGGCGGTGATCAGCTCCGACAACCGGATCGACTGCGTCGGGGCGTGCGTGGGCGTGCGCGGCAACCGCATCAAGAACATCGTCGAGGAGCTCGGTGGCGAGCGGATCGACATCGTGCGTTGGAGCGACGACCTGCAGGTGCTCGTGCCCAATGCCTTGCAGCCGGCCGAGGTCGACGAGGTGATCCTCTGCCAGATGCTCGGCCGCGGGATCGTGCTCGTCCGCGAGGACCAGCTCTCCCTCGCGATCGGCCGTCGCGGCCAGAACGTCCGGCTCGCCAGCAAGCTGTGCGGCTGGGACATCGAGATCATGACCCGCGAGGAACTCGACCAGCAGATCGAGCGGGCCATCATGGGATTCTCATCGATCGAAGGCCTCGACGAGGCGGTGGCGGAAAAGCTCGTGGGCGAGGGCTTCCTCTCCTACGACGACCTCTCGGTGATCGAGCCCGACGACCTCATGGAAATGGGTGGCTTGTCTGCGGAGGCGGTCGATGCGATCGTTTCCGAAGCCGAGAGCCGGGCCGCCATGGCCGAGATGGCGGCCGCGGACGAGCGGCGGAAGCAGCGCGAGCAGGACCGGATCGCCAAGGCGACGGCGGACGCGGATGCGGCCGACGCCCTGGCCGCCGGGGTCGCGCCTCCGGACGGTTCGGCGGCTGAGCCGTCCGACTCCGGCTCGAGCGCTCCGGCCGCCGAAGGGGCTGCGGGCGAATCATGACGGGGCGAGTGCGGGAGTCGCGATGGCGTGGCTGGTTCGATGGGCGTCGGAACGATGAACATGACCGAATAACCTGCTCCCCGGGAGCGGCTGGGAAGGTACGGCGTGGCAGTTCGCATCTACACGTTGGCGAAAGAACTCAAGATCGACAGCAAGGAGCTGGTCGACCTGTGCACGCGCGCCGGCATCCAGGACAAGGGCTCCGCACTCGCGAGCATGACCGACGAGGAGGTCGGCAAGCTCAAGGAATTCATCGCCGGGCGATCACGTCCGCCTGAGCGACCGG
>DNLZ01000374.1 GCA_003488325.1 Planctomycetaceae bacterium | reverse complement strand
GACGACTTCCTCGCCGAACCGCGCCTCACGCCCATGCAGCAACTCTGGGAGGGCCGGGGGGGCTGGGCCGGCGTGCTCACGGCGCCGGACGGCACGGTGATCGCGTTTCGCTCGCCGGGGGGCGGGACATGTCGCCGCAGCAGCGACGGCGGGATGACGTGGGGAGACGAGATCGCGATCGGCGACGATGCGAATCAGGGCAACGCGCTGGTCGATGAGACGACCGGCGAGGTGCTCTACTTCAATCCGACACGGCGCTGGCTCTACCGCAGCCGTGACACCGGGTTGACGTGGACCCGTGAGACCATCGAGGTGCGGCCCGACGGCTTCGGCCTCGTGCCCGGTGTCGAAGGGGTCGCGGCGATGCAGTGTGGCATCACGCTGGCCTTCGGAGCGCACCGCGGCAGGCTGCTGAGCGCCGCCCGCATCATGGGGCCGAAGGATTCCAACGACGTCGAGTGGCGGCCCTACCACTATTCGACGGCGGTGTGGAGCGACGACCGGGGGAAGACGTGGCAGGTGAGCAAGCCCTTCCCGGTCCTCGGCACGGGCGAGGCCGCGCTGGTGGAGCGTTCCGACGGGTCGGTCCTCTACAATTCGCGTGAGCACATGAGCCGCGGCAACCGGTTTCTGGCCACGAGCCACGATGGCGGCGACCTGTGGATCGACGCCCGCCGCAGTCCCGACCTGCCCGATGGGGCGCGTGGGACGTCCTACGGCCTCATGGGCGGCATGATCCGGCTGCCGATCGCGGGCCGCGACGTGCTCCTCTACAGCAATGCCGATACGGACGGCGGCGTGATGCCGGGCAGGGTGGGGGCTTCGATCGCGACCGCCCGTGAGAAAATCACCGTCTGGGCGAGCTTCGACGGCGGCGCGACGTGGCCGGTGAAGCGACTGGTCTACGAAGGCCCTGGCGCCTACTCGTGCCTCGGTGTCGGACGCTCCGGCACGCCCAGCCAGGGCCGCATCTTTCTCATCTTCGAGGGCGGGCCGAAGGGGCCGCACGCCGCGGTGCAGATCGTCTCGTTCAACCTCGCGTGGCTTCTTGACGGCCGGCCGGTACCGGCGGGGTGACGGCGGCGGGGCGGGCGGCCCTCATTCCTGCCGCGCGGCGCGGTGGGCCTTCCCGCGGCGTCCCGTTACGATGGTCGCATGCACGCGATCCACCTCTCGCCGAGCGACAACATCGTCGTGCTCGCCCGCCGTGGGGAGGCCGGGGATACGATCCAGTGGGGCGACGGGACCGAGGGAGCGCTGCGGCTCGCATCGACCCTCGGCCTCGGTCACAAGGTGGCCTGCCGCCGGATCGGCACCGGCGAGAAGATCCTCAAGTACGGGGTGTCGATCGGGTCGGCGACGCGGGACATCGAGCCCGGCGAGCACGTGCATCTGCACAACATGAAAAGCGATTACCTCCCCACGTACACGCTCGAGCATGGCCGGCTCTTCGGTGGTGGGGCCGGGGCGCACTGAGCGCCGGCCCGGTCGCGGCCTCTATGGGTCACGCGTGGGGTCACGCGTGCCGTGGACGGATGAGGAGCATCACCGCCACGGACACGAGCGCGACCCCGGCGAACACGCCGAAGATCAGCGGCAGCGGTGCGCCCATGTCCTGCAGCACGCCGAAACCCCAGTCACCGGCGCCTCCCACCGAGATGCTCACCAGATTCATGATGCCGTACCCCGTCGCCCGCACCTCCGGCCGCGTCACCTGCGACAGGATGGGCATGTTGTTGGAGTCGAAGAATCCCCAGCCGATCCCGAAGACGACGAGCATGGCGATCGCGGTCGCGATGCTGCCCGGGTTTCCCAGGCCGAGCAGGGCCGGCAGGAACAACGCCATGCCGATGGCGCTCGTGTAGACCCGGCCGCGGACGGACCGCTGCATCCAACGATCGGCGAGCAGTCCGCCGAGCACGGCGCCGAGGATCGACGCCACCTGCACCCACACGACCGCCGTCGTGCCCGCCGCGCCCTGTGAGAGCGCGAAGCGGTTCTTGAGGATGACGGGCATCCAGTCCTTGATCACCCAGCCGGCGATGGCCGGGAGCGTGAAGGCGATGACGAGCAGGAGGAAGTCACGATTGCGCACCAGTTCGCCCACGGCGGCACGCGGCGAGATGCGGCCGCGGTCGTGCGCCGGACGCGGCGGGTCGTGCAGCAGGCAGACGAGCGGCAGGGCGTAGAGGATCCCGACGAGTCCGGCCGCCCCGAACGCCCATCGCCAGCCGAGGCTCGGGTCGTCCGCCACGTGGCCCGCGAACCCGCCGAGAATGAGGCCGAGGTAGATGCCCGTCTGGTGGATCCCGACGGCCCGCGAGCGCGTCGGGCCGGCGTGCAGGTCGGCGATGAGGGCGAGCGCCGCCGGAATGTAGAAGGCCTCGCTCACCCCCATTAGCGCGCGCGTGGCAACGAGCTGGTCATACGTGGTCACGTGCCCGGTCGCCCACGTCACGGCCGACCACGCGAACAGGCTCACGGCGATGACCCACCGGCGGCTGAAGCGGTCGGCGATGAAGCCACCCACGGGGCTGAGCAGCGCGTACACCCACTTGAAGCAGGCGAGCACGAAGCCCCACTGGGCATCGGTCTGGAGGCCGGCCACGTCGGCCACCATCGACGACTTCATCGTGGCGAGCATCTGTCGGTCGAGGTAGTTGAGCAGCGCCACGGGCACGAGCAGTGCGACCGGCAGCCAGACCGAGCGCAGCCAGGCGGAGCGCAGCCAGGCCAAGTGGGGCCGGACCGGTCGCTCGGTCGCAGGGGGCGACCGTTGCTGGGATTCGTCACGCATGCCAACGCGTCCTGGGGCGGCAGCCGGTTGCGGGGATGTCGGGCCGAATCCTATCCTGCCTGAGACGTCGGGTGTCGATGGCGCCCGGCCTCTCCCGCGGCATGGCCGCCGCGCGAGGCGTGCCGATCTCTCGACATGGGGTGCTGCGCATGATCCGTCACGACGCCTTCGTGCGGGCCGATGGCCGCAAGGGGATTCGCAACACGATCGTGGTCGTGTACCTCGTGGAGTGTGCCCACCACGTGGCCCGCGAGATCCAGCTGCCGTTCCGCGAGGCGGACGTGCATCTCATCGGCTTCGGCGGATGTTTCCCCAACGAGTATTCGTTCCGGATGCTCGAGTCGCTCTGCACGCACCCCAACGTCGGTGCCGCGCTGCTCGTGTCGCTCGGCTGCGAGGGCTTCAACCGGGGCGGGCTCCTGCGTGCCGTGCGGGCGAGCGGCCGGCCGGCGGAGGTGGTCGTGATCCAGGAGCGCGGCGGCACGCGAACGACGATCGAGCAGGGGCGTCGCTGGGTCGAGCAGACGCGGCGCACGCTCGAGGACACCCCGCGTGGGCCGCTTACCGCGCACGAGCTCGTCGTGGGCACCGTCTGCGGTGGCAGCGACGGCACGAGCGGCATCACGGCGAATCCCGCGATCGGCCGGGCGTTCGACCGGCTGGTGGCCGAGGACGCGGTCTGCATCTTCGAGGAGACGGGCGAACTCATCGGCTGCGAGCAGATCATGGCCGACCGGGCGGTCACGCCGGAGCTCGGCCGCATCCTCGTCGAAAGCGTGGCCAAGGCCGCGAGGTACTACACCGTGCTCGGTCATGGGAGCTTCGCGCCGGGCAACGCCGACGGCGGCCTCACGACGCAGGAGGAGAAGAGCATGGGCGCCTACTCGAAGAGCGGGTGCGCCCCGATCTCCGGGCTGATCAAGCCGGGCGACGTGCCGCGGGCGGGCGGGCTCTACCTCCTCGACGTCGTGCCGGACGGCGAGGTGCGCTTCGGCTTTCCGAATACGAGCGACAACGCGGAGATCGCGGAGCTGATCGCCTGCGGGTCGCACGTCACGCTCTTCTCCACCGGCCGCGGGTCGGTCGTCGGTTCGGCGATCTCCCCGGTCATCAAGGTGTGTGCGAATCCCGAGACCTACCGCAACCTCGCCGAGGACATGGACGTCGATGCGGGACGGATCCTCGAGGGCCGGGGCTCGCTCGACGACGTGGGGGCGGAGATCCACCGGCTCGTGCTCGATGTGGCGAGGGGTCGACGCACCGCGTCGGAAGCGCTCGGCCACCAGGAGTTCGTCCTCGGCTACAAGCACTTCGAGCCGGTCGGCCCCGCCTGCCACCCGACCTACTCCGGAGCCGCCGGGTGACGGCTCGAGGAACGTCCTGACCGTGGATCTCTCGGAGCAGTTGCGTACGTTCGGCCGACCTCATGGCACAGCACTCCAGCGGTCCCAAGCCATCCAGCGGCCGTAGCTGTTTCCTCGATTATCTCAGGACTGCGATCGTCGTCCTGGTGGTGTTCTTGCACGCCATCCTGGCGTATCCGACGTGGGGCACGTTCTGTCCCGCGAGCTATTTGAGCTCCACCGCGCCTGTCATCGACCCGCAGAAGAGCGCGGCATTCGACCTGGTTCCGACCCTCCTCAACGGCTTTTTCATGGCGTTGATGTTCTTCATCTCCGGGCTCTTCGTCTGGAGGAGCCTCGCCACGAAAGGGGCCGCCTGTTTCCTCAAGGATCGCTGGCGCAGGCTCGGCATGCCGTTCGTGCTCTCGCTCGCCGTCATCATGCCGCTCGCGTATTACCCGTCGTTTCTTCTGACCGGAGCCGACGAGGACATTCTCTCGTATTGGTGCGGCTGGTCGTGGATGAGCGGGCCCGCGTGGTTTCTGTCGACGTTGCTCGGCTTCAATCTGCTCGCGGCGATCGCCTTTCGGATTGCAGGGCGATCACGCGGCGTCGTGCCCGAAGCGTTCGTGACGCACCCTGGAACCTTTTTCCTGGCACTCGTCACCCTGTCGGGTGCGGGCTTCATGCCGATGATGGCCGTCCATGGGCCGTTTGAGTGGCTGCAGTGGGGGCCCGTCACCATCGGCCAGGCCAGCCGCATCACGCTCTATGCGGTCTACTTTTTCACCGGCGTCGCCGTCGGCGCTCGAGGGCTGGAGGCGACGTTTCTCAGGCATCCCGGGCCGCTTTCACGACGGTGGCGGGCCTGGCTCAGCGCGTCGGCCATCGCCGGACTCGCGCTCGTCGTCGCCCTCGCGAAGGTGAACGTCGATTCGACAGGGCCGTGGGTGCGGCCTGCCGGCTGGCCGGAGCTCGGAGCGTGCATGGTGCTCTACAGCGCCACGCTCAGCCTCGCCTCCCTCTCGCTCTTTCTTCGCTTCGGCAACGCCCGACACCCCTGGATCGACAGCCTGAGCGACAACGCCTACTCGATCTACCTCGTGCACTATCCCTTCGTGATCTGGTCACAGTACCTGCTCCTTGGTGCGTCGATGCCCGCCGCGATCAAGGCACTGATCGTGTTCGGTGTGTCACTCGGGCTCAGTTGGGCAACCAGCGTGTTGCTGCGATCGATTCCCGGCGTTCGTGCCGTCCTGTAGGGCGCATGGCAGGTTGCGATCGGGGCAGGGGTGCTCCCGGTTCGGCCGGTTGGGTCCCCTGCGCCACGTCGTCAGTTCGCTGAGCGGGCCGCCGGCACGTCGGCCTCTCCAAGCGCCGCCTCGAGTGCCGCTGCGATCGTCTCGGCCCAGGCCGCGTAGCCTGCCGGGCTGAGGTGCAGCCGGTCGTCCCGGAAGAGTGTGGCGTCCGGCCGGCCGGTGCCGGGGTCGAGGAACCGCTCCGCCGTGGCGACGAAGAATGTCCCTTGCTCCCCGGCACACATCGCCTCGATCGCTGCGTTGAGCCTGGCAATCTCGGGCCAGAGGAGCCATCGGGATTGGGTCGGGGTCACGGCCACGAACAACACGGGCACCCGCGGATGGTGGCTGCGAATGCCGGACAGGGTCGCTCGCACGTCGAGCAGGACGTCGGCGATGGGGGGGACGTCGTCGGGTTGCGAGATGTCATTGGCCGCGAAGACGACGATCGCGCGCGGGGCATGTCGGGCGACGAGTCGGGATGCGAAGTGGCAGAGATCGCGGTAGCGGGCTCCGCCGTATCCTCGCCGCACGACCGGCCACGGGACCATGTCCGTGGCGATCGAGTCCCAGAGGCGGATGCTCGACGAACCGATGAACAGGATCGCATCGGAAGGGTCGGCCTCGCGATCGTCGAGCGCCTCGAGCGCCGCGATGTCCGGCTCCCAGCGGGTCACCGCCGCATCCACGGCGGGCCGGGAGGTGTCGATGGCCGCGGCAGGACACGGGCCGAAGGCGATCAGGGCGATCCCGCCCACGGCGATGCCCATACGAACACGTGTCACAGGCGCGATCCGCTGCGGCTCGAGGTGGTCATCGCGTCACTTCGATTTCCGTGGTTCGTCCACGACCTCGTCGTGCAGCCAGTCGAGCATCCGCTCCGGCCACCGCTGCAGGCTCCGACGCTGTGCCTTGCCGATCCCGAACCCGTGGCCGCCGCGGGCGTAGACATGTGCCTCGTAGTCGATGTCGGACTCACGGAACAGGTTCATGAGATTGATGATGACGCTCGTGTGGGCGTCGTCGGCCGCGATGAGCAGGAAGGCCGGCGGTGAGCCGGGGGGCAGCCGCGACGGGATCCCGAGCGGCCCGGGATACACGAGCATCTGGAACGCGGGCCTGGCATCGAGGCGATCGACCGGGTCGGGAGCGGCGGGGTCGCCCGCGCCAGGGCGGTAGCTCGTGATCGACACCACCTCACCGCCGGCCGAGAAGCCGAGCATGCCGACCCTGTCCGCGCGGATGCCGAACTCGTCGGCCTTCGAACGCACCAGTCGCATCGCCCGCTGACCGTCCTGGAGCGAATGCTCCTCGAACTTGTACGGCACCCCGGGTTCCCGGGGCAGCCGGTACTTGAGCACGAAGGCCGCGAACCCATGCTCCGCGAGGAACATCGCGGGCTCGACGCCGCCCCCCTGGAAGCCGAGCTTCGCGAGGCCGCCGCCCGGCGCGACGATGATGCCCACGCCGGTGGCCTTGGCGGGCTCGGGCAGGAAGACCGTGAGTGTCGGGAAGTGGATGTTGGTGATCGATCCCTTCTCGACGACCTCCGGCTCGTCGCGACGGCTCTCGAATCCCGGTGCGCCCGCCTCCCAGAGCGGCAGCACGCGCGGCTCGTCGGCGGCGGCCAGTCGGGAGGCGGTGAACGCGGTGAGCAGGGTGACTGTGGCAAGCACTGGGTGGAGACGCATGGTATTCCCGCTGTGGACTCGGAAGGGGACGGATGCCATCGATGCAGCCGGCGATCAGTTGACGACGTTTCGCAGCGGCATTCCCAGGAGCGCTCGGCGGCACGCGTCGGTGCCCTTGGTGCGCATGTCGAGCAGGCCCTCGACGGAGTAGAAGGCAGCGTGCGGATTGACGATGAGCCGTTCGTAGGCCGGATGGGTCGGGTCCCGCCAGGCGACGAGCAGCGGATGGTCGGCGGCGGGTGGCTCGCCGACGAGCACGTCGATGCCGGCGCCCGCGAGATGGCCGCTCGCGAGCGCGTCGGGCAGCGCCGTGGTGTCGACGATGCCGCCGCGGGCGGTGTTGACGAGATAGGCGCCCCGGGGAAGCCACGCGAGCGACTCCGCATTCACCAGGTGCCGCGTCTCCTCGGTCAGCGGGGAGTGGAGGCTCAGCACGTGGGAGACGGCGAAGAGGTCCCGCGCCGACTCGCAGCGGCGTACGCCGAGCGCCTTGTCGTAGCCGTCGGGCTTGTAGGGGTCGTAGAACGCGACCTCCATGCCGAGGGCCTTCGCCCGGACCGCGGCCGCGGTGCCGATGCGTCCGAGCCCCACCACGCCGAAGGTGCGGCCCCGGAGGCGATGGATCGGACCGGCGACGGTGTACATCCACGGGTCTGGTCGGTCGCGGAGCCGCACGTTGTAGAGGTTCACGCCCCGCACGAGCGCGAGCATCATCGCGATCGCGGAGTCGGCCACCTCCTCCGTGCCGTAGTCGGGCACGTTGGCCACCGTGATCCCGCGGGTGCGGGCGAATGCATGGTCGACGTTGTCGATCCCCGCACCGCAGCGCACGATCAGGCGGCAGCGGTCGAGCCGCTCGATCGTCCTTCGCGTCAGCGCGAGGTTGTGGTACATCATGATCGCGTCGGCGGTCTCGATCCGTCCTGCGAGATCATCCTCGGAGTAGCCGTCGAGGGCCTCCACGGTGGCGAGCCCGTCGAGGCCGGCCCGCTCCGGTGCGAGGTCGTCGTCGATGAAGTCGGTGATCACCACCCGATGCATGGCCGCTCCTCGAATGAAAGCCGCACGCCCACGAACCACCCGGGCCCGACGGGCCGTAGCATAGAGGATGCGCGGCGGGCGGCGGGACGCTCAGGACGAGTCCTCCGACGCGTGTCGCCACCCACCCCTGTCCACACGAGGAAGCCGGCATGCCTCTCTCCCATGGCGATCTCCTGCAGCTGAAGCGCTGGAACACGCCCACCATCTACAACGGCTGGGAGCAGATCACCAAGCACGACGTCGCGGCGGCGGGCTGGAATCCCGACGAGACGCGTGACTTCATGCCGCAGATGGGCCCGATGGTGGGGCGGGCGGTGACGCTCGTGGTCGAGCCGTCGAATCCGTCGCACAAGGAACGT
>DNLZ01000375.1 GCA_003488325.1 Planctomycetaceae bacterium | reverse complement strand
CGGCGGCCGGTGCCGGCGACTACCGCGGCCTCGTCGCGGCGATCGTCGCCTTCTTTCGTGATGCCAGGCCGCCGGTCAGCGCGGGCGAGACGCTGGAGATCTACGCGTTTCTCGAGGCGGCTCGCGTGAGCCGTCTGCGGGGAGGCGGTCGTGTCGCGCCCCGCGAGATGCTCGCCGAGGCCGGCTGCCCCGACGCATGGCTGCCGCCTGCCGCCGACGGGACGCCACCCGCGGTGGGTGGCCCGTGACCGCCCGGTCGGACCCCGGTCAGAAGATCGCGAGGTACTGGGCCTGGATCGCCGTGCCCGTGTAGCCCGCGCGGTAGGGGTAGAGGTAGTTCTGGGCGGGCGAACTGTCGATCCAGAGCCCCTCGAGGGTGAGCCTGCTCTGCCGGGTCTGGTGCAGGTACCAATTGAGGCCGCCCCCGTACTCGGCGCCGGATCCGTAGGGTCCGGTCACCGCGCTGGTGCGGGCATAAATCTCGTGGGATCGCGGCACGAAGCACCAACCCACGAACAGGTTGCCACCATGGTCGAAGAGGCTCGTGCGTTCGAAGGGGCCGACGCCCTGAAAGTCGTTGAGCAACCGCCACGAGTACTCGGCGAAGGCGGACCAGCCGCGGTACTTCAAGCCGGCGTCGACGGTGGCGAGGTTGTAGTTGAAGCGATCCACGCGGGTGTCCGGGCCGAGGGCTCCCGGTTCGGCCAGCGGCGTGCCGTCCGAGAGTCGCACGACCGTGTTCTCGGGATTCGCGAACGCGAGGCTGTCCGCGATCAGGCGCGCGGGGCTCTTCGCGAAGACACCGCTCGTGCCGATGCGGATGGCGGGCGTCTCATGGTGCTCCATGTCGGAATAGCCGAGTCCGAACGGGCCCAGCGGCTCCCACCAGGTGTTGCCTGCCCATGCCATCGCCGTACCCTGGCGGAAGATTCCCGCCGCGCCGCCGTCGATGCCGTTGTAGACCCCCGCCTGATAGAAGAGCGTCTCGTCGAAGAGCGCTCCGTTGGACATGAAGCCGGGGCTGTAGCTCGGTCGGATGAAGGTGTTGACCATGCTGCGGTCGACGCCCATCGGCCACATCGACGACATGAGCCACTCGCGCGTGCCCGGGACCTGCGTGACGCCGATGCCGACCTTCACGTCCTTGGTCACGGCCCAGCCGACGAAGCCCACCGGGGCCACGGTGACGAGCAACCCGGCGTTGGTCGAGCCGAAAAGCGCGATGTTGTAGAGCACCTGCGGATGGCCGATGGAGCCCTGCCATTGCAGGTAGACGCGGTTGAGGTTGAACTCGTTCTCGTTGTTCACCGGCAGGACGTTTCCCGCCGAGTCGGTCCATTCGGTGACCCCGCGGGCGAGCTGGAGCCAGCGCCCCTGGAGAAAGCCATTCATCGCCAGCACGAACGGGAAATCGCTCTCCCCGGGCTTGGTCGCATGGAGCACGAGCCCCTTCGGCGGGAGGAAGTCGGTGGCGGGGATGTAGCGCGGCCGGGGAATGCCCGCCAGCCTCGCGTCGAGGGCGCGTTCGACCGCGGCGTCGACCTCCGCCTGGAAGCGGGCCGCCAGTTCGGGGTCCTCGAGAAAGGGCGGCGCGGCGGCGTCCGTCTCCGCGGCGACCGGTGGCACGTTCCGCGCGGCGACGGCGCCCTCGGTCGTGAGATCGTGGAGCGAGGTGTGGGCGTTCGGTCCGTCCTGGGCGACGAGCACGCGCGACAGGAAGAGGACGAGCAGGAGGGCATGGCCCGTCCGCCGGCGTGTCCGCTGGTGTTCCGTGCCGGTCGGCGGGCGAGCGATGCGCACGGTGTCCCTCTCGAGGCCGGTGCCTGGAGCGCTGGGCGGGTGTGGCGGGCGGGGAGGAAACGCGATCCGCATGAGCGGGTCAAGGGGACCGCGGCCGGTGGTGTCGGCGTGTGCGGGATGCCGGTGGTTTGGGCAGGCTGCCGCGACCCGGCGCCGCCGGCCACCGGAGGAAGTTGCCGGCGGCGCGCGCATGGCTCAGACTCTCGTGGTCACATGCGGCCGCGGGTGGCCCGACGCCTGCCCACGGGGATCGTCCCCTGATGCTCGGCCGTGTCATGGGGAGCGCAGCGATGCGACAGGTGAGACTCGCGGTCGTCGTCCTTCTGGCGGCAAGGGCGATGGTGGTGGCCGAGGGCGACGCGGCCGATGCGGTCGCCGAGCCGACCGCCGCCACCGCGCGAGCCACCGATGCGGGAAAGGCCGCCGATCCTCCGGCCGCCTACCCGCGTGTCGATCTCGCGCCCGACCGCGTCGCCGTGCCGGACTGGCCGCGGCATCCGGCCGATTGGAAGCCTGCCGCCGTCCCGTCGATCGCCATCGACCGGGACGGGACGATCTGGGCGTATACGCGGTCCAATCCCGTCGTGCAGGTGTTCGAGCCGGACGGGGCGTTCGTCGCCGGCTGGCGCGAGGAGGACCCGCGCACGGTGCCGCACGCCATCCGCTTCGATCGCGAGGGGAACGTGTGGCTCGTGGACGTCGGGCTGCATGTCGCTCGACGGTTCGACCGCAGTGGCCGTCCGAACCTCGTGCTCGGGGTGCTCGGCGAGGCGGGCACCGACGCCTCGCACCTCGACAAGCCGACCGACATCGCGTTCGCGGCGGACGGCGGCATCTTCGTGTCGGACGGATACGGGAACAACCGCGTCGTGCACTACGATCGCACCGGCACGTTCGTGCGGTCGTGGGGCGTGCTCGGCGTCGAGCGGGGCTCCTTCAGCCTGCCGCACTCGATCGCGATCGATTCCCGTGACCGGATCTACGTCGCCGACCGCAACAACGTCCGCGTGCAGGTCTTCGACCGGGAGGGCAGGCTGCTCGACGTGTGGAGCAACGTGCTCGTGCCGTGGACGTTTTCGATCCTGCCGGACGACTCGATCTGGGTCTGCGGCTCGGCGCCGATGACCTGGAGCATCCACCCCGACTACCCGACCGCGCCCCTGGGCTGCCCGCCGAAGGATCAGCTCGTCATGCGGTTCGACACGGCCGGGCGCTTGCACGAGCTGTGGACGCTCCCGAAGGGCCGCGACGGCGCCGAACGGCCGGGCGACGTCAACTGGATCCACGGACTCGCCGTGGGGCCCGACGGCGCGGTCTACGTCGGCGACATCATCGGCAAGCGGCTGCAGAAGTTCGTCCGCCGCTGAGGGTGGAGGCGTCGCGGCGCCGCCTCCCTCGTCAGCTCGATTCAGCCGGCCGGCCGGGTATTCTCCGTGATCGAGGCCACGCGCCCGTCACGCAGCCGGACCACGCGCTTCGCTCGCGCGGCGATGTCGGGCTCGTGGGTCACCATCACGATCGTGCGACCGGCGCGGTTGAGCGCGTCGAGGAGGTCCATGATCTCGACGCTCGTGGCCGTGTCGAGATTGCCCGTCGGCTCGTCGGCGAGGAGGACGTGCGGGTTGTTGACGAGCGCGCGGGCGATCGCCACGCGCTGCTGCTGGCCGCCGGAGAGCTGGTTGGGCCGGTGATCGAGCCGTCCCGAGAGTCCGACGAGCCTCGCCAGACGGAGGCACAGCTCGCGGCCTGCGGGCAGGGGCGGCCGCCGGTACGCGAGGGGCACCTCGATGTTCTCGACGACCGTGAGCTGCTGGATGAGGTTGTAGGACTGGAAGACGAACCCGAGGTAGCGTCCGCGGACCCGCGAGAGCGCCTCGTCGTCGAGCCGGGCCACGTCGCGGCCGGCGAGGACGTACTGCCCCGACGTGGGGCGGTCGAGGCAGCCGAGCAGGTTGAGCAGCGTGCTCTTGCCGGATCCCGACGATCCCATGATCGCGACGAAGTCGCCCTGGCGGAAGTCGATCGAGACGCCGTCGAGCGCCTTCACAGGCTGTCCGCCGAGCTCGTAGACCTTCGACACGTCCCGCACGCTCGCGACGACGTCCGGGGCGGTCGTGCGCGTGCCGTCACTCATGGCGCAGGGCCTCGATGGGGTCCATGTCCGCGGCCCGGCGCGCGGGGTAGATGCCGAAGACGATGCCGACGCCCACGGAGATCCCGAAGGCGGCCACGATCGACCAGGGGGCGAGCAGCGGCTCGAGCCCGCGGATGGTCGCCGGCAGGGTGGCCCACACGTCGGGCAGGAAGGAGCGGATTCCCTCGCGCACGGCGGCGACGGTCGGCCCGCAGAGAAAGCCGCAGGCCACCCCGAGCAGGCCGCCGGTGCCGGAGAGGACGACGGTCTCCCAGAGGAACTGCCGCACGATCTCCCCCTTCGTCGCGCCGAGGGCGCGGCGGATGCCGATCTCGCGGGTGCGCTCGGTGACGGTGGCGAGCATGATGTTCATGATGCCGATGCCGCCGACGAGCAGGGAGATGCCCGCGATCAGGAGGAGCAGCACGTTGAACATCGTGCGCATCGTCTCCGCCTGCTCGAGAAGCTCCTTCGGCACGACGATCGCGTAGTCGTTCACCTTGTGGTAGCGGGCGAGGAGGTTGCGGATGATCTCGGCCGTGGAATCGACGTGGCGCACGTCGTCGACGACCGCCGTGATCTGGTTGAGCTCGACGGTCTCGTTCTGAAAGGTGCCGCCACGCACGGTGAACACGCGGTCGCCGATCCGTGCGCGGAAGGTCGAGATCGGCACGTAGACGTCGCGATCGTACTGCCGCGCCGCGAAGCTTCCGCCGATCGCCGCGGCCGCCGTCCGCGGGGCCGCGATGCCGACGACGACGTAGAAGTCATCCCCGACGAGCACCGCGCGGCCGAGCGGATCCTCGATCGGAAAGAGCCGCTGCGCCACCTCGTGCGCGAGCACCGCGACGTTGTCGTAGCGCTCGAGATCCGTGTCGGAGAGCGGCCGGCCCCGGGCGATCGTGAGGCGGTTGATCTCGAAGTAGGTGGGTGTGCAGCCGATGAGCTGGGCGTCGACCGAGAACTCCCGCTGCCGCACCTCGCGGCTGATCTCGCGCATCGGCACCGCCTCGCGGATCGTGGGCACGTTCGTGAGGAGTCGGTCGTAATCCTCGCGGAGCAGTCCGTACGCGATGCCCGTGCGGCTGCCTCCCCCGAGGTCCGAGTCCTCGGTCGGCTTCACGCTCCGCACGATGATGCTGGTGGCACCGAGATCCTTGATCTGCTGCTGCGCCTGGAAGCTCACCCCCTCCCCCATGGCGACGAGCCAGATCACGGCCGTGACGCCGATCAGGATGCCGAGCACGGCGAGTGCCGAGCGGAGCTTGTGCAGCAGCAGGCTGCGGAAGCCGAGTCGAAGCTGCTGGAGGAGGTTCACGATCCCGTCCCCGCGGCGTCAGCCGCGGCCGGCGGGCGGCCGACCGCGCCATGCCGCCTGCGGTTCGGGCGGCTCATCGCCCAGGGCCG
>DNLZ01000082.1:1122-3611 GCA_003488325.1 Planctomycetaceae bacterium | reverse complement strand
GCCGCGTGGCGGGCCGGCGTGGCCCGGGTGCGGGACCGCTCCTGGTCGCTGCCGGTGGCGCTCGTGGTGCCGGGTGTCGTCGTGCGCCGCGCCGTGGAGCGCGGCACCGGAAAGGCGGGATTCTTCTGCGACGAGGAGCTCGCCGCCCGGGCCGACCGTGACGCGTGGGAGGTGGGTGCGGAGGTCGGTGTCGGGCCGCTCTCACTCGACGGTGCACGGGCCGACTCGTTCGGCCTGGCAACGCACGTCGTCACGAACTTCGACGGGCTGCGGCGGGCCTACGCCATCGACGACGACATTCCGATGCCCGAGCCGGGCTGGGCCGAGGAGCTGCTCGCGGCGCTCGCCAGCCCGAGCCTCGCGTGGCTCCTGCTCCTGATCGGCGGGGCCGGCCTCTACATCGAGCTCAAGACGCCTGGCTTCGGCTTCGGCGGCTTCGTCGCGATGGTGGCCTTCATCGTCTACTTCTGGAGCCAGCACCTGCAGGGCACCGCGGGCTGGCTGGAGGTCATGCTCTTCCTCGCCGGCGTGATCTGCGTGGCGGCGGAGATCCTCGTGCTGCCGGGCTTCGGCGTGCTCGGCCTCGGCGGCGGCCTCCTCGTCGTCGCATCGCTCGTGCTGGCGAGCCAGTCGTTCGTGCTCCCCGTCAACGACTACCAGATCCGTCAGATGCAGTGGTCGCTCCTCGGCATCTTCGGGGCGATCGCCGGGGTCAGCGCGCTCGGCCTCGCCGTGCGGCGGTGGCTGCCGTCGACGCCACTCTTCCGCCACGTGCTGCTGCCTCCGCCGGTCGAGTCGGCCGAGGAGCTGCTCGATGAACCGCTCGACGAACTCGTCGGGGTCGAGGGCACCGCCACGTCGCGTCTCGCGCCCTTGGGGAAGGCCTGGCTCGGCGGTCGGATCCTCGACGTCGCCAGCGACGGGGCGCTGATCGAACCGGGTACGCCGGTGCGGGTGGTGGCGGTGCGGAACGGTCGCGTCTCCGTGCAGCGGGCCTGACGTCGCGGCCGCGTCGAACCGGGGGACGATCCACGCTCATCACCATGAACGCACTGCTCTGGGTCGCCTCGCTCCTCTTCGTCGGTCTCGCGGTGATGGTGCTCGAGGTCTTCGTGCCGTCCGGCGGCGTGCTCGGCTTCATCAGCGTCGTCGCGATCGTGGCGGCGGTGGTCACGGCCTTCGTCGAGCAGGGGCCGGCCGTCGGCCTCGCCGCGCTGGCCCTCACGAGCGTCGCCGTCCCGGCCGTGCTCGCGGCGGCGTTCCGGTGGTTTCCCGAAACGCCTCTGGGCCGGCGGGTGCTGCCGCCTCCGCCATCCGCGGACGACGTCGTTCCGGGAGCCGAGCGACGCACGCGGCTGCGGCGGCTCGTGGGGCGCACGGGACGGGCCATCACCGAGATGCTGCCATGGGGGAGCGTGGAGGTCGACGGGCTCGCCTGCGAGGCGCTCGCGGAGGGTGGGGCGATCGCGCCCGGCACGAGCGTGCAGGTGGTCGGCGTGCAGGGGGCCGCGCTCGTCGTGCGGGCGGCAGCCGATCCGGCTGCGGAGGAGGCCACACGCGGGACCGCGTCGGCACAATCGTCACCCGCGGAACGACCCGCCGCCGGGTCCCCCTCGCCGCTGTCGCGCACCCTGGAGGAGTTCGACTTCGAAAAGCTCGAGCCGCCGGCGGCTTGACTCGCGCCCGCCCCCGAACAAGGCTTGCGCGGCGAACGAGCGTGCGGCCCGGGGACGCCGCCCACGCCTCGCAGACCGTCCACTCTCCTCCGCGTCCGGAATCCGAACCATGCCGATGCTCATCCTGCTCGGGCTGGGAATCGTCCTCGCCCTCGTCGTCTTCGCCGTGCTCGCGCGCTACCTGCGGCTCTGGGTGCAGTCGTACGCGTCGAGCGCGGGCATCGGGCTCTTCGACCTCGTGGCGATGAGCTTCAAGAAGATCAACCCCGCGATCATCGTGCGCAGCAAGATCATGGCCGTGCAGGCGGGGCTCGGAGACTCGAGTGGCATCACGCGTCAGGCCCTCGAGGGGCACTTCATGGCCGGGGGCCGCGTGCCCCTCGTCGTGCAGGCCCTCATCGCCGCCAACAAGGCGAAGATGCGCGACCTCGACTGGAAGCTCGCGACGGCGATCGATCTGGCCGGCCGGAACGTCCGCGAGGCGGTGCAGACCTCCGTCTATCCCAAGGTGATCGACTGCCCGGGCAAGAACAGCGGCCGCGAGTCGCTCGATGCCGTGGCGAAGGACGGCATCCAGCTCAAGGTGAAGGCCCGCGTGACCGTGCGGACGAATCTCAACCAGCTCATCGGCGGAGCGACCGAGGAGACGATCATCGCGCGGGTCGGCGAGGGCATCGTCTCCGCGATCGGCTCGGCCGAGAAGCACAAGGACGTTCTGGAGAACCCGGACGTCATCTCGAAGACCGTGCTCGCCCGCCGGCTCGATGCCAACACCGCGTTCGAGATCGTCTCGATCGACATCGCCGACATCGA
>DNLZ01000082.1:559-745 GCA_003488325.1 Planctomycetaceae bacterium | reverse complement strand
GCGTCGCCCGCGCCAACGCCGAGGGCCGCCGGGCGATGGCCGTGGCGCGGGAGCAGGAGATGGTCGCCGGCATCGAGGAGAGCCGGGCGAACGTGGTCGCCGCCGAGGCCGAGGTGCCCCGCGCGCTCGCCGACGCGCTCGCATCCGGGCACCTCGGGATCCAGGACTACTACAAGCTCCGCAACC
>DNLZ01000082.1:0-210 GCA_003488325.1 Planctomycetaceae bacterium | reverse complement strand
GCGACGGGCACGATGCCCACGGCGGTGCGCTGATGCAGACGCCGGAGGTCGCCATGCCACCGGTGCTCCTCGCCGCGGGCCTCGACTGGCTCGAGGGGCTGCTGCCGGTCCTCTTCGTGCTGTTCTGGCTCGTGTCGCAGGTGTGGGCCGTGTTCCGCCGCGTCGCCGGACCGCCGCAGCAGCCTGCGGGGCCGCCCGCGCCGCGCCTGC
>DNLZ01000224.1 GCA_003488325.1 Planctomycetaceae bacterium | reverse complement strand
GTGCCACATCGTCGGCGAGGGCGGCGGGGCCGGCCGCGGCCAGGGCCCCCCCCGCGGCCGATCGCAGCCAGTCACGGCGTGCGAGCCTGCCCGGCGGGCTCGTCGTGATGCCGTTCATCGTGACCTCCACGGTGATGGTGCGCGGCGATCGAGCGCGGTGATCCGGCACGACGCGCCGGGATGCGCCACGACGATGGGATATAGTAAAGGCTCGTCGGGAACCATGGCGGGTGCCACGATCTCGCGCGTGACCGCCCTGGCGGTCGCCGGATGCGAGCGGGGGCGTGGGTGTCGCAGCGGCACGAACGAGGCTGATGATGTCGGCTCCGAGGGCACGCATGGTCCGCCTCTCCCGTCGCGCCCTCGTGTGGATCCTCCTCGTGGCCCTGCCCGGGAGGGCCGCGGAGGTGGTGCCCGACGTGCCGCCGCCGCATCCCTTCGGTGCGGACGCTCCGGCACTCGACGACTGGGCGACCGGCGCGTGGTGGAAGGCCGCCGCGGGCAAGGGGCGAAACGCACGGCCGTTTCCGCTCGACGTGCCGCGGTCGGAGGTGATCGCCTTCGCGCTCTACACGGTGGATGTGCCGCCGGGCGGCGGGGTCGGCACGCTCAAGCTCACGGCCCAGCTCTATCCCCTCGAGCCGGGCGAGCCGTTGGAGGTCGTGCTCGAGGTGGACCGGGGCGGCGGCTGGGTGGAGGCGGCGCGGGCGGAGGTGCTCTATCCGGGCTGGGACGCCCACTTCCGCGTCGCGTCGTGGGACGCGTCGCGCGACGTACCCTACCGCGTGCGGCACGGGATCGAGGCCGTGTTCACCGGCACGATCCGCCGCGACCCGCGCGATCGCGATCGGCTCGTGGTCGCCGTGATGAGCTGCAACTCCTCGAGCACGATCGGCCCGCGTGAGGAGCTCGTGGCGAGCCTGCGGGAGGCCGATCCCGACCTGCTCTTCTTCGCGGGCGACCAGACCTATCGCCATACGCAGCACACCGTGGGCTGGATCGAGTTCGGCCTGCAGTTTCGCGACGTGATCCGCGACCGACCCACGGTCACGATTCCAGACGACCACGACGTGGGACACCCGAACCTGTGGGGCGAGGCGGGCCGGAAGGCCGACCGCAAGGATGGCGCCGACGGCGGCTATTTCTATCCCGCCTCCTACGTCAACATGGTGCAGCGGCAGCAGACCTGGCACCTGCCCGATCCGGTCGACCCCGTACCGGTCGAGCAGGGCATCACGGTCTACTTCACGCGCCTCGGCGTCGGAGGCGTGGACTTCGCGATCCTCGAGGACCGCAAGTTCAAGACGGGCCCGCTGGGCACGATTCCTCAATTGGGGCCGCGCCCCGACCACATCACCGACCCGGCCTACGACCGCCGTGCGATCGATCTGGAGGGCCTCCAACTGCTCGGCACGCGCCAGATGGACTGGCTCGCCCGCTGGGCCGGCGATACGGCCGGCGTGCGGGCCAAGGCGGTGCTCTCGCAGACGGCCTTCTGCGGGGCCGTCCACCTCCACGGCCAGCCCGACAATCGGCTCCTGGCGGACCTCGACTGCAACGGGTGGCCGCAGTCGGGCCGCAACGCGGCGCTGCGGATCATGAAGCGGGCCGGCGCCGTGCATCTCTGTGGAGACCAGCACCTCGCCGTCGTGGTGCAGCACGGCATCGACGCGCATCGCGACGGCCCGTGGTCGTTCACGTCTCCCGCGCTCGTCAACACGATCTACGGCCGCTGGTGGCATCCGGAGGACGAGCGGCCGGGAGCGAACCCGGTGCCCGGCAGCCCCCTGCCCTGGACCGGTGACTACCTCGACGGCCTCGGCAACCGGATCTCGATGGTCGCCTACGCCAATCCGGAGGATCGCACCGATGAGCGGAAGCGCGGCGACGGTTTCGGTCTGGCGGTGTGGGATTTTCGAGCCGGGACGGTGACCTTCCACTGTCAGCCACGCTTCGCCGAGCGCGACGCGGGCCGGCCCCGGGAGTATCCGGGCTGGCCGGTCGTCGTGCCGATGGAGCGGCCCGGCGGTGCCGCACCGTGACGGTCCCGTGGCCCGCTCCCTCGCCGGAGGATCGATGAACGACGCACACCGGATCGCGATGCTCGGCACGGGCCTCATCGCCGACTTCTACGCGATGGCGCTCCACGGCCAGCGGGGCCGGGATCGGATCGTGACGACCTTCTCCCGATCCGCAGCACGCGGAGGGGCGTTTGCGACCCGCTGGGGCATCCCGACGAGCACCACGTCGCTCGACGAGGCGATCGGCCACCCGGAGGTGGACGTCGTCGTCGTGGCGCTGCCGAACCATCTGCACGAGGACGCCGTCACACGGGCGGCGGCGGCGGGCAAGGCGGTGCTCTGCACGAAGCCGCTCGCCCGCAGCGCCGAGGAGGCCCGGAACATCCTCGACACGGTCGAGCGGGCGGGCATCTTCGCGGGCTATCTCGAGGACCTCGTCTACACCCCGAAGACGCTCAAGGCGGCCGCCGCGGTGCGGCGGGGCGCGATCGGCGACGTGACGTGGGTGCGGTCGCGCGAGGCCCATCCGGGGCCGCACAGCGCCTGGTTCTGGGACGCCCGACAGGCGGGAGGGGGCGCGATCATCGACCTCGGCTGCCACTGCATCGAGATCATCCGCACGTTCGTGGGCAAGGGCAATCGTCCCGTCGAGGTCATGTGCTGGGCCGACACGCTCGTGCACCCGATCGAGGCGGAGGACAACGCGATCGTGCTCGTGCGGTTCGAGTCGGGCGCCATCGGCCAGCTGGAGGTGAGCTGGACCTTCCGCGGGGGCATGGACCTGCGCGACGAGGTCGCCGGCACCGAGGGCACGATCCGCCTCGACCACTTTCTTCGCACCGGCTTCGAGCTGTACTCGGGTGGTGGCGGCGGGGGATACGTCGCCGAGAAGGTCGAGGCGACTCAGGGCTGGCTCTTTCCGGTGGGCGACGAGGTGGTCGAGCTCGGGTATGTGGACATGTTCACCGACATGTTCACGGCGCTCGACACGGGCGGAGCGCCACGCGAGACCTTCTACGACGGCTACGTGGTGAACGCGGTGATGGACGCGGCCTACCGGTCGGCACGCAGCCGTCGCTGGGAGCCAGTCGAGCTCGAGTGGCGGGGGGGAGCGGCACCGCGGATCGCGCGGTCGGTCGCACGGCACGAAGGACACGCGATCGTGAAGTCGGAGCTCCTGCCCGACGGGCGGCGGAAACTGATCCTGAGCCATCGCGAGACCGGCAGCATCTTCGAGGTCGTCGCGGGGTGACGCGACCGGGACCGTGTGCGCCCCGCGCGTGCGTGAATCGTCGATGAACGACGACACGGGCTCCGGGCCCCAAGGCCGCGCCACCGGGATGCCGATTGCACGGGCTTTCCGGCCTGCGGGGCACGGCGTGGCCCGACCGCACGGTGGCCATGCGGGGCCGATGAACGACCGTCCCGCGTCACCGGCGTAGTGAAGACGGGTCGGCGGGCGATCGGAACGCGTCCGCACCGGCCCGCACGACCGCGTACGGCCTGACCGGTTTTGGACCCACGAGGAACCCAGACGATGGACGCCTTCACCCGAGTCACGCTGCGTCATCTCCACCTCGCATGGCGGCCGGTGCGCAGGCGTTCCGCACGCTTCCTCGGGCGTCGGCACGCGACCCTCGCCGCCGAACCGCTCGAGCGCCGCGCGATGCTCTGTGCCGAGGGGACTCCCATGGACGTCGCGTGTCCCGACCGGAAGGTGCCCGGCGCACCGCACGGCCACGAGGGGCACGCGGCTGAGGAATGCCTCCTGACGACGGACGGGTGTGTTCCCGGGACCAACGCCGTCGGCCCGATCATCGTGGGCGCGACGCCCCGCACGTTCGCGATCACGTGGGCCTGGAACGAAAACCTGACGTTCGCCGACTTCCGTCCGTCGGCAGACGTGCTGTCGCTCGATTGGTTCCGGGGCGACGATCTCGAACTGGGGGAACGTGGCGGCAGCGCCGTGCTCTCGATTCCCGCCATGCGACAGTCCTACACGCTCTCCGGTGTGCCTCTCTCGGCACTCGGCATGTCGAACTTCATGTTCCGGGACCCGTCGGCAGGCACGGCGTTGGCACGTGTGCTCGGCACGCGATCAGCCCCCGAAACGGGGGCCGGCGGGGTGGCGCCACGCCCGGCCGCGTCCGCTGCCGGGGTGGCGGCGTTTGCCGTGACCAGTGCGTGGAACACCGGCTTCAACGGGGACGTCACGGTGACCAACACGACGGGCGCCGGCGCGTCGGGCTGGAAGGCGACCTTCGACTTCGATGGCGAGATCGTGAGCCTCTGGAACGGCGTGATCGCCGCGCGCACGGGCACCACGCACGTCGTGTCGAACGCGTCGTGGAATGGCGGCCTGGGGAGCGGCGGTGCCGCGACCTTCGGCTTCACCGCGCGCTCGTCCGGCGGACCGGCACAGCTTCGCGATCTGCGCGTGGAGTTCCTCGGCACGGGCCTGCTGAGGCCCATGCCGGGCGCCGTCACGCCGCCGGCCGCGCCGCCGCCGAGTGGACCCGTGGCACCTCCCCCGGTCTCGCCCCTGCCGGCACCCGTGCAGCCGGCGCCGCCGTCAGGACACGACCACGCCCATGGTGACGACCACGATCATGACCACGCGCATCCGGCTCCGGTGGCCGGATCGTTCGTGGACCTGGCGGCGTTCGGACGATCGGCGGGCAGCGACCACACCCACCTCGCCGACCTCGAGGGCGGTCGCACGCCGATCACGACCGAGGCGCTCGTCGCGTACAACGGGCTGCGCCGGTTCCTCGGACTGGAGGAGGCGACGCTCGAGACCGTCGGACGCTGGGCCTTCGCAAACCGCCTCACGAACAACGCCTCGCCGTCGGGCCAGGACCTGTCAGGCGTGGGGCTCTACTACGCCATGCAGGGTGCCAAGGTGGGCTGGATTCGTGACGCCGCCTTCGACCCGCAGATCCTCGCCGACATCCAGCGGACGGCCCGCCTGGGAAGCGCCGCAGACGTGCTCTCCACGGTGCGGCGGGTCGGGCACGTCGGTTTCGCCGACTTTCTCGTGGCGCGGGGACTCGTGGGGACGTTCGTCAACACCCTGAAGATGGAGCCGCACTACGCCGGCTGGATGCACGACCGCTGCCACGGTTGGCTCGGCATCGATGGTGTGGCCATCGCCCATGATCTCAACCACCTCACGGTGCTCAGTCACGACCAGACTCGGCCGTTCATGAACGACACCTTCGACTGGCCGCAGTGGCCCGCCCTCGAGGTCTCACGGGCACGCGTGATCGAGTACTTCCAGAGCATGATCGTGCTCGGTGATCCGCTCGGCAGGAACCTCGTCGCCCCCACGGTCGCGTGAGCCGGCGGCCGTGGAGAGCGCGGTGCACCCGTTCCATGTCACCGTGCCGGCCGCGGCGGGGTGAGGAGGGACACGACGATGAGCACGACGAAGCCGAGCGGGATCGTCACGAGGCCCGGCTGGCTGAAGGGGACGGGGGCGAGGTCGCGCGACAGGCCGTACACCTTCTCGAACGTGTCGGCCGACAGCAGGATCCACCCCAGCGACGCCACCATGCCGACCGTGACCGCGGCGATGATGCCCGCCGCCGTCGTGCGTTTCCAGAAGAGGAGCATCACGAGGGCGGGCAGATTCGCGCTGGCGGCGATGTTGAACGCCCAGCCGACGAGGAAGCCGACGTTGAAATTCTTGAAGAGGATGCCGAGGCCCATCGCGACCACGCCGAGGCAGACGGCTGCGATCCTTCCGCAGCGCACCTTCTCGTGGTCGGTGAGCGGCACGCCGCAGACCCTCGAGACGAGGTCGTGGGCCACCGCACCGCTGCCCGCCATGATCAGGCCGCTCACCGTCCCGAGGACCGTCGTGAACGCGATCGCGGAGACGAGCGCGAAGAGCGTCGTGCTGAAGGACTTGGCGAGAAGCGGCGCGGCCATGTTCGAGTCGGTGGGGTCGAGCGCGCCGCTGGTCATCGCCCCGAGGCCGAGGTAGAGCGTCATCACATAGAAGACGCCGATCGCCGCGATGCCCGTCACCGTGCTCTTGCGGGCGGCGGCGGCGTCCTTCACCGTGTAGTAGCGGATGAGGATGTGCGGCAGCGACGCGGTGCCGCAGAAGAGCGCGAGCATGAGGCTCGCGAAGTCGAGGCGGTCGGCGAGCCGGCCGCTGCGCAGCCCCTTGAACGAGCCGCCCGGCTGGAGGAGATCGGCCCCCGACCGCGTGACGGGCTCGTAGGTGACGTGCACGCCATGCTCGTCCGCCGTCCGCGTCGACTTCCAGGTCACGATCGTGGAGTCCTCGAGGACCGAGAAGTACTCGAGCGGCCCGAGCGGTCCCGTCGTCGTGCGGCCGGCGTAGCGCGCCGGCAGGGCCGAGAGCGTGCCGACCGGACGCAGGTCGTGGTCCCGCGACTGTGGCCTGCCGTCGACGAGCACGCGGCCGTCCGGGGTGACCGTCCGCACCTGCGGCGTGAGGTCGCCGGTGTTCACGGAGAGCCCGCGACCGAGGATGAGCGCGACCAGGAGCCCGCAGAAGAGCACGAGGAGCGAGCCCTTGATGAACTGCACCCACGTCGTCGAGACCATGCCGGCGGTGACGACGATGAGCGTGACCGCCACGCCCACGAGCACCACCCCGGCGGCGTGGGGCAGGCCCAGGAGCGGCGTCACGAGCGCGCCCGCCCCCACCATCTGCGGAATCAGGTAGAAGATGCTCACGACGAGCGTCGAGATGGCGACGGCCAGCGTGATCCCACGACTCCCGAAGCGCGAGGCCAGCGCGTCGGCCAGCGTGTAGGTGCCGAGCGCCTTGATCGGCTCGGCGATGACGAAGAGGGCCACGATCCAGCCGGCGAGGAAGCCGATCGCATAGAGAAACCCGTCGTAGCCCGAGAAGGCGATCATCCCGCAGATCCCGAGGAACGACGCGGCGGAGAGGTAGTCGCCCGCAAAGGCGATGCCGTTGACGAACCAGTGGATCTGCCCGTGGGCCGCGTAGTAGGCGGCGGCCGATTGGCCGCGGCGGCCCAGCCAGAAGGACAGGCCGAGGACGCCGAGCACGAAGGCGGTGAAGATCGCGACGGCGGCGAAGGAGGCTTCGTGGTTCATCGCGTGTCGCGCCCGAGCATCGAGACGAGCGCCAGCCCGAAGGCGGCGACGATCAGTCCCAGCCCCGCGAGGATCGCCAGGTTGACGCCGCCGAACGGCCGCAGGGCCAGGAGGTCGGGCCGCACGAGCACCAGACCCATGAAGCCGCCGTAGAGGAGCACGTAGATCCAGAAGAGCGCGAGGCCCGTCCGGCTGGCGCGCACGGTCGCCGCCGGCGACCCGTCGCGCTCTGCAGTCGGCTTCGTCATGGTCGGCCGCCCCCCGGAAACGAAGCCGTTCTATACCCTCTCGGCCCCGACGGGGGAACGCCGCCCCCTGTGATCCGCAGGGCGGCCCCGTGCTCGTCGACCCTTCGTCCGCCCCGCGAAGCCTGCCCGCCCCGGACGGCCGGCGTGTCGCGCCGGCAAAGCCGAATCTGCTCTATGATCCGCGGATTCGGGTCCGATTCCCGCCGACGGGCCTCGTGGGCCGGGGTGTGACGCCGGACGGACTACCGGGTCACGACGTGTTTCGAGGAGTGAGACCCCGTGCCGTTCTCCACCGACATCCGCGTCACCGGCGCCGCCCTCTTCCTGCTGCCGGTCCGCACGCGCGTGCCGCTCAAGTTCGGGGCGCAGGTCGTGGACGCCGTCACGTGCGCGCGGGTCGTCGTCGACGTGCGGACGCGGGACGGTCGCCGCGGCGTCGGCTGGGGCGAGACGCCGCTGGCGGTGCAGTGGGGCTGGCCGGCG
>DNLZ01000382.1:3916-7882 GCA_003488325.1 Planctomycetaceae bacterium | reverse complement strand
CGATCACGCGGCTCATCCGGAGCTGGGGGGCCGACGTGGTGATCTGCCACCGCCCGTGGGACTACCACCCCGACCATCGGGCCGTCGGCGTGCTCGTGCAGGATGCCGCCTTCATGGTGACGGTGCCCTTCTTCTGTCCGGACGTGCCGCCGCTCGCGAAGAACCCGGTCTTCCTCTACGCGAGCGACCGTTTCCAGAAGCCCTATCCCTTCGAGGCCGACATCGTCGTCGCAATCGACGAGGTGTTCGAGCTCAAGGTGGACGCGCTGCTCGCGCTCGAGTCACAGACGTTCGAAGGTGGGGCGCTCGGCAGTGCCGAGGCGACCGCCGCCGCGCCGCCGGCGAGCGATCCGGTGGCCCGCCGGCAATGGCTCCGCGAGCGCTGGGAGCGCAGGCAGGCGGACGAGGCGCGGCAGTATCGCGAGGGGCTCGCGAAGTGGTACGGCACGGAGCGGGCGGCCGGTGTCCGCCATGCCGAAGCCTTCGAGGTGTGCGAGTTCGGTCGCCAGCCGACCGATGCCGAGATTCGCAAGCTCTTTCCGTTCCTGCCAGAGCCCTGAGCGGTCCGTCGCCACACGGAGCTCGATCCGTGACGGTATCCACGAGCCCGCGACGGTAGGATTGGTGGCGGTTTCCGCAGCCCGCTCCAGCGAGGAACTCCGGGTGTCCACCGTCACTGCACCGACCGTCTCCGTCGCCGAGCCGCCCGCGCAGGCGCTCGATCCCATCGCGCTCATCCGGCCTCGCCGCACGATCCGCGGCATCTCCGCCGTGCTCCTCCCCTGCACCGCCGCCGGACGCCCCGACTGGGACGCCTTCGCTGCACACGTCGCCCGCACGGCGGCCGTGGGCATCACGCCCGCGGTCAACATGGACACCGGCTACGTGAACCTCATCGACGACACGATCCGGCGGGAGGCGCTGCGGATCGCACGCGACGTCGTCGGACCGCGCGGCGAACTCGTGGCGGGGGCTTTCGTCGCGGACGGCCCGGGTGCCCCCTTCGACGAGGCCGGCTATGCCCGACAGTTCACGATGATCGAGGCGGCCGGCGCCGTGCCGGTCGTGTTTCCGTCGTACGGCCTCAATGCGGGCACCGACGCCGACGTCGTCGCGCGGCTGCACCGGCTCGCCGCACGCGTCGACCGCTTCATCGGCTTCGAACTCACGCCCGAGTTGCTGCCGAGCGGGAGGGTCCTGTCGATCGAGGCGTATGGACGGTTGCTCGAGATCCCGCAGTGCGTGGCCGCGAAGCACTCGTCGTTCTCGCGTCGGCCCGAGTGGGAACGGCTCGCGCTTCGCGATCGCGTGCGGCCCGACTTCCGCGTGCTCACGGGGAACGACTTCGCGATCGACATGGTGCGGTACGGCAGTGACTGGCTCCTCGGGCTCTCGACGGCCGCCCCGGAGGCGTTTGCGCAGCGCGACCGCTGGTGGGCCGCGGGCGACACGCGGTTCGACGAACTCGACGACGCGCTGCAGGCGCTCGGTGACTTCGCGTTCCGACGACCGGCTCCCGCCTACAAGCACACCATGGCCCAGGCACTCCGGCTCCGTGGCCTGATTCCCTGCGACGAGCCGTACCCCGGCAATCCGCGTCGGCCCGACGGCGACCGCGAGATCGTCGCGGCTCTGCTCGACCGCATCGCCCGCGCGGCGCTCGCTCCGCCCCACGAGGCGTGAGCGACGGGATGGGCGGTCGCCGCGTGGGGGCGGCGTATACTCGCGGCCGAGCGAGCCGTCCGTCCACCCTTCTGGAGACCGACTCCATGCGCGTCCGTTCCGGCATGCCCTCGACGATTATTCCAGGAACGTGGACGCGTCGTGAGGCGCTCCGCGCGGCGCTCGTCGCGACCGGCGCGGCCGCCGGGACGCGGTCGTCCGTCGCCCAGGGTCCGAAGCCGCCGCTCTTCGACATCTCCCTGGCGCAGTGGTCCCTGCACCGGGCGTTCTTCGGGCGTGGCGGGGTCGAAAAGCGCGACCCGATGGAGTTCGCCGCCATCGCCCGGTCCGACTTCGGCATCGACGCCGTCGAGTACGTGAACCAGTTCTACAAGGAACGGAAGGCGGACGACGCGGTGCCACGCGAGCTCCGCAAGCGGGCCGACGACGCGGGCGTGCGCTCGCTCCTGATCATGTGCGACGGCGAAGGCGCCCTTGGGGATGCCGACGAGGCGAAGCGGATCGAGGCCGTGGCGAACCACCAGCGCTGGGTCGAGTGGGCGAAAATCCTCGGCTGCCACTCGATCCGCGTGAACGCCTCGTCGAGCGGCAGCTACCACGAGCAGGTGGGCCGCGCGGCGGACGGCCTGCGGCGGCTCACGGAGTTCGGCGCCGGCCACGGCATCTCCGTGATCGTCGAGAATCACGGCGGCCTGTCCTCCAACGGCACCTGGCTCGCGGAGGTGATGCGATCCGTCGATCATCCGGGGTGTGGGACGCTCCCCGACTTCGGCAACTTCTTCGTGCAGCGGCCCCACATCGAGTACGACCGCTACCAGGGCGTGCTCGATCTCATGCCGTTCGCGAAGGGCATCTCCGCCAAGTCGCACGACTTCGACGACGCCGGCAATGAGACCGCCACCGACTACCGCCGAATGCTCAAGATCGTGCTCGCCTTCGGCTATCGCGGGCACGTCGGCATCGAGTACGAGGGCGCGAGGCTCGGCGAGCCGGAGGGCATCCGCGCGACGAAGAAGCTGCTCGAGACGGTGCGGGCCGAACTCGCGTCGTAGGCCGACGCGGTCGCCGGCCGGACACGAGACGGCGCGCAGCAACTGGAGGCCCCGCCGGATCGGCGTGGGCGTCGCATGAACAAGGCATTCTGTCGAGAGCCCGACGAGACGCGTCCGGCCCGCTGTCCTGCCTGCGGCAACGAGGGTCTCGTCGTGTCCGCGGATACGCTCGCCGCGCACGTGACGGCCTCGGCGGCCGCGCGGTTGGGGGAGCCGGTGGCCTTCTGCGGCACCGACACCTGCGACGTCGCCTATTTCGACCTGCTCGAGCGGGTGGTGCCGGTCGCCGAGGCGCGGGGCCTGCCATGGCCGAAGGATGCGGGCGGGACGCTCTGTGCCTGCTTCGGCCTGACGGCCGACGACGTCGATGCCGAGATCACGGCGGGCTCCGTCGACCGCGTGCGGGACGTCGTGAGACGGGCCGGGCAGCCCGGTGCCGAGTGTGGTCTGCGGGCCGCCGACGGCCGCAGCTGCACCGCACGGGTGCAGCGGTACTTCCTCCGCCGTCGCGCGGAGCTGACCGGCTAGCCATGCGGCTTCTCAGCTGGAACATCCACAAGGGCATCGGCGGTCGCGATCGCCGGTACGCGCTCGGCCGCATCACCGACGTGATCGAGGCCGAGAACCCCGATCTTGCCTGCCTCCAGGAGGTCGACCGGGGCGTGCGTCGGAGCCGCTTCGACGACCAGCCGCGGCTCCTCGCCAGATACTTCCGTTGCCACTCGGTCTTCCAGGCCACGGTCGCCGTCGCCGGCGGCACCTACGGCAACCTCGTGCTCTCGCGGTGGCCTGTCGCGAGCCGGCACCGCATCTCGCTGCGGCAGCGGGCGAAGAAATCGCGTGGGGCGCAGCTTCTGCTCATCGAGACGCCCGAGGGCCCGCTCCACCTCGTCAACGTGCATCTGGGACTCGCCGAGTCCGAGCGGCACTGGCAGATGGGCCGGATGCTCGGCCACATGCTCTTCCGTTCCGCCGACCCGCATCCGGCGCTCGTGGTCGGAGACTTCAACGATTGGCGCGACACGCTCGCCGCGGGGCTGCTCGCGGCGAACGGCTTCCGGCAGGTCACGAGCCCGCCATCCCGCTTCCGGTCGTTCCCGGCGTGGCTTCCGCTCGGGGCGCTCGACAAGGCCTTCACCCGCGGTCGCATCACCGTGCGGCAGGCACGAGTCGTGCGCACGACGCTCACGAAGGTCGCGAGCGACCACCTGCCACTGGTCGTCGACTTCCA
>DNLZ01000382.1:0-3595 GCA_003488325.1 Planctomycetaceae bacterium | reverse complement strand
TCGACGATCGGTCCGACACATCGCGGGGACGCGTTACGGTCTGATGCGACACGATGCCGCAGCGGGAACAAGCCGTCCGGACGCGTCTGAGTCGTCGACGCGACGAAGCAAACGCCCGAAACAGGGGTGGCGGGGGCGTGTCGCTTGTGGAAAGACACTCAGCCGCGGTAGTGTGCCACGACGTTTTCAGGCGTCATGCGGAGGGCGGACGCGGCCCTGTTCTTCTTCTGTGGCCGCGTGATTTCTGGATCGTCCGTGCGACTCGAGTGCCCCTCGCTTATTGCTTCGGCGGATGTTTCGCCGGACTGCCCCGCATCCTTTTCATGGAAACAGTGTTCGTATGCATCGCACTTCCCTCGTCCTCGAGTCGCTCGAGTCGCGTCTGGCACTCGCCGCCGTCGTCACCTACACGGACATCGACGGCGATATCGTCACGGCCAAGACATCGAAGGGCACGAGTGCGGATCTGGAGACCGCGCTCGTGCGATCGGGTGGAGCGAATGGACAGCTGCTCCTCGTGGACTTCGTGACGAACCCGGTGTTCGCCGGGACGACGTTCGCACTGAGTGCCAAAAAGGCTGGCGGGGGTGACGGGTTCGTGGCGGTCGGGGAGATCCGTGCGGACGTGGATCTCGGTGCGGTGTCGCTGCAAGGAGACCTTGGCAGGATCTCGGCGGGTGATGTCAACGTCGCTACGCCTGGTGTGGCGTCGCTGAGCGTCGCATCGCTTGGTCGCTATGGAACATCGACGGGGGCCCCCTCGCTCTCGAGTCTCGTGATCGGGGCGGTCCCGACCTTCGCCGTGAAAGGTGATGTCGTGGAGACCCAGGTTGTCATTCAATCGGGCGGCATCGGCAAGCTCTCGATCGGCGGTTCGCTCATCGGGGGCGCCGACGATGAGTCGGGGTCGTTCAACGCCGCGAACGGCATCGCCTCGGTCACTCTGAAGGGCAACCTGGTGGGTGGTTCCGGGAATGCATCCGGCAGAATCATGTCCTCGAGCGGTGCCCTGGGGACCGTCTCGGTGGGGAATGCCATTCTCGGTGGCGCTGGTCCGGAGAGCGGCACCGTGTTCGCCGCGCAGCAGGTGCAGTCAGTGACGATCGCCGGCAATATCGTCGGAGGAAGCGGCGATCGTTCCGGTTCCATCCTTGTCGCTGCAGTCAGCAAGATCGTGTCCGTCGGCGGCTCGGTGATCGGTGGCAGAGGTTTCACTTCCGGTGGCGTGGGCGCGGCGGGGCGGTTGGCCGCCGTCAGGGTGGCCGGCGACGTTCGCGGGGGTGAGGGGCCGTCCAGTGGCGTCATCGGAGCAGAGGGGTCGCTCGGCACGGTCTCGCTCCGTGGCTCGCTGCTCGGCGGCGCGGGCGATCGGAGTGGCCTGGTCCTGTCGCTGGGTGCGATTGGCAGCGTGACCACTGGCGGCGCGATCGTAGGCGGGTCCGGCAGAAACAGCGGGAGTGTGGTGGCCGGCTTCAGTGGAAGTCCCGGTGACATTGCGAGCGTGACCGTCGGTCAATCGCTGATCGGCGGCGGTGGCGAGGCGAGCGGGCAAATCACGGCTCCGGTCGGTTCGATCGCCACGGTCACGGTCAAGGGAAGTGTTGTCGGTGGGTCGGGCTCCGGCAGTACGGGAGCGATCGTCGCGGGCCAGAACCTCGGCACCGTCGCGATCAACGGCAACCTGGTGGGCGGTGCGGGCGTGGGAAGCGGAGTTGTCGGTGGCGTGGCACGAATTAGTACCGTCGGCATCAAGGGATCGCTCATTGGCGGCGCGGGTCAAACGAGCGGAACGGTCTTTGCCATCGGGAGTATCGGCACGGCCGATATCGGCCGTGACGTCATCGGTGGTCAGGGTATCGGCAGCGGGGGCATGCGCAGCACGTCAGGTTCGATCGCCAAGGTGTCGGTCGGCGGGAGTGTGCTGAGCGGCACGGCGGATGGGAGCGGATCGATCGGTGCCGACCAGGAACTCCAATCCGTCTCGATCAAGAAGGACGTGATCGGCGGCGGCGTGATGCCGCTGCAAATTTTTGCGGCCGGGAACGCCGACAGTAACGCGATCGGCAGAATCACTGTCGGTGGTTCGGTGCGGAATGCCGTGTTTCTGGCTGGCTGGGAGATCGAAGAGGCCAGTGGGCTCTGCAGCCCGGTCAATGGTTCGGGGACGATCGCGAGTATCAGCATTCGTGGCACGTTCGACCGATCGAGCATTTCGGCAGGGGTTCAGAACGCCTTGTTTCCGAACTTCGGGAATGCCGCTGACGCGGTGATCGCCGGCCCCAACTTCTCGAGCATCGGTTCGGTCGTGATCGGCAGCACCGTTGCGGGAAGCGGTGATGCGACGAGGCACTTTGGGATCGTGTCGCGGTCGATCGGTGCGGTGAAGGTGAACGGCAAAGCCGTGCCGATTCCTGCCGCGGGCGGGTTCACGCCCGTCGGCATCGCGCCCAACGTCGATATTCATGTTCTCGCCTGATAGCGATCGGCAGGATGTTTGCTACCAAGAGAGAAGAGGCCGGAATCCGCCTCGTCGAGCCTTCGATGCCCGCATGTGGCCGGTGGTGTTGCCGGACCGTTCGCCATCGTGTCAGGGCAGTTGTCGCGCTGGCTGCCGCCATTGCGGCCACGCTCCCTCCCGGCGTGACGGCAGCGGAGGTCGTCGGAAGGGTTGCGCGGGTGTTCGTGCTTGCCGGCCAGTCAAACATGGAGGGACAGGCCGTCGTCGATCTCGATGGCCGCGACTACAACGACGGCAAGGGCACGCTCGCGGCGCTTTTTGAGACGCCTGCCATAGCGGCAAGACTCGCCCACCTCAAGACCCCGGATGGCTCGTGGCGAACGCGGGACGACGTATTCGTCCGCTACGCGCGCGAGCGGCAGCCACTCCTCGTGGGCCCGCTTGGAATCGGCTATGCGGTCTATGGCGGCAGGCATCACTTCGGTCCTGAACTCCAGTTCGGCCACGTCGTGGGCGACTGGTTCGCTCGGCGCGGTGAGCCGGTGCTCATCGTGAAGTGCGCGTGGGGCGGCAAGAGCCTCTTTGCGGACTTTCGCCCGCCGTCGGTCGGTCCGGGAAGCGACGCGATGGGGAACAACGTGCCCGCACCGGGGCCGTACTACACCCGCATGATCGACGAGGTGAAGGCCGCGCTCGCGGCAGTCCCCTCGGCCGTTCCCGGCGCGGTGCGGGGTGATCTGGCAGGCTTCGTGTGGTGGCACGGTTGGAACGACGGCGTCGATCCCGAAAGATCGATCCCGGCCTACGAGGAAAACCTGGCCGCGCTCGTGCGCGATGTCCGCCGCGATCTCGACTCGCCCCACCTGCCGGTCGTGATCGGCGAACTCACGGGACCGTGGGTCGACGCACCACCCGCCTGGGAGGCCCTCCGAAAGGCCCAGCGGAATGTCGCGGAGCGCGAGGAGTTTCGCGACCGGGCCCGCTTTGTCGCTACGCGATCCTTCGTGCGTGCCGCGCAGGATTCGCCGAACCCCGGTCACGGCCATCACGAGTTCGGCAATGCGGAGACCTACTTTCTCGTCGGAGACGCCCTCGGCAAAGCGATGGTGTCGCTCCTTTCGGGCGAACCGGCAGCGA
>DNLZ01000229.1 GCA_003488325.1 Planctomycetaceae bacterium | reverse complement strand
GAGATCATGCTCGCCGAGAAGGAGATGCCCGGCCTCATGGCCCTCCGTGAGAAGTACGGCCGCTCGAAGCCGCTGGCCGGAGCCCGCATCGCCGGCTGCCTCCACATGACCATCCAGACGGCCGTCCTCATCGAGACCCTCAAGGCCCTCGGTGCGGAGGTCACCTGGAGCAGCTGCAACATCTTCTCCACGCAGGATCACGCGGCGGCTGCGATCGCGAAGACGGGCGTGCCCGTCTACGCGTGGAAGGGGATGACGAACGAGGAGTTCGACTGGTGCATCGAGCAGACGCTGTTCTTCCCCGACGGCGAGCCGCTCAACATGATCCTCGACGACGGCGGCGACCTCACGGCGATGGTGCATCAGAAGTATCCGGAACTGCTCGGCGGCATCCGGGGGCTTTCCGAGGAGACGACGACGGGCGTGCATCGGCTCTACCAGATGCACGAGGCCGGTGAGCTGAAGCTGCCCGCGATCAACGTCAACGACTCGTGCACGAAGAGCAAGTTCGACAACCTCTACGGCTGCCGCGAGAGCCTGGCGGACGGCATCAAGCGGGCCACCGACGTGATGGTGGCGGGCAAGGTGGTGGTGGTCGCCGGCTACGGCGACGTCGGCAAGGGGTGCGCCCACGCCATGAAGGCGCTCGGGGCTCGCGTGATCGTCACCGAAATCGATCCCATCAACGCCCTGCAGGCGGTCATGGAGGGCTACGAGGTCACCACGATGGAAGAGGCGGCCGCACGGGGCCAGATTTTCGTCACGGCGACCGGGTGTCGCGACGTGATCCGGTCCGAGCATCTCGCCCAGATGCCCGACGACGCGATCGTCTGCAACATCGGCCACTTCGACCTCGAGATCGACGTGGCATGGCTCGAGCGGACGAAGGGGATCAGGAAGCAGGAGATCAAGCCGCAGGTGGACCGTTACACGCTCCCCTCCGGTCGGTCGGTGATCGTGCTCGCCGAGGGGCGTCTGGTGAACCTCGGCTGCGCGACGGGACACCCCTCGTTCGTGATGAGCACGAGCTTCACCAATCAGGTGCTCGCGCAGCTCGCGCTCTGGCAGGAGACGGACAAGTACGACGTGGGTGTGCACCTGCTCCCCAAGAAGCTCGACGAGGAGGTCGCCAGGCTGCACCTCGACAAGCTCGGGGTGAAGCTCACCCGGCTGACGCCCGAGCAGGCCGAGTACATCCACGTGCCGGTCGAAGGGCCGTACAAGCCCGAGTACTACCGCTACTGAGCGGCGGTCGGTCGACCGCAGCCGGAGGACCGTGGCCGCCGGGGCATGCCATGCCCCAGGCGGCCCGGACGTTTCCCGTGAAACGCGGACGGGTTTGGTACCATTCCGGCCTGCGCCGTCGGATTCCGCCCCTCCAGGACACGCTCCTCGCATGCCCACCGTCGCCCCGTTTCGCGGTCTTCGCTACGACCCCAAGCACGTCGGCGCCCTGTCGCAGGTCATCGCGCCTCCGTACGACGTGATCGACGGCGCCCTGCAGAGCGAGCTCTACGAGCGTCATCCCGCCAACGTCGTGCGGCTGGAGCTGAATCGCGAGGAGCCGGGGGACGACGCCCGCGGCAACCGCTACACGCGGGCCGCGAAGTTCCTGAGGGAGTGGCGCGAGCAGGGCGTCGTGATGCAGGAACCGGCGGCGGCGCTCTACGTCTACCACCAGCATTTCGAGGTGGAGGGTGCGAGTCACGTGCGTCGCGGCTTCATGGCGCGGGTGCGGCTCGAGCGATTCGGCAGCGGCTCCATCCATCCCCACGAGGAGACGATGTCGGGGCCCAAGCAGGACCGGCTCCTGCTCACGCGGGCCTGCCGCGCCAACCTCAGCCAGGTGTTCGGGCTCTATCCCGACGACGCCGGCGAGGTGCAGTCGCTGCTCGACGCTTCGGTGGCCGGGCAGCCTCCCGTCGAGGCCGTGGATCATCTCGGCGTCACGAGCCGTCTCTGGCCGGTCACCGACGAGGGAGTCGCGGCAAAGGTCTCGGGCCTCATGGGGCCGAAGCCGGTGTTCATCGCCGACGGCCACCATCGCTACGAGACCGCCTGCAACTACCGGGACGAGGTGGCGGCGGCCTGGGCGGCCGAGCATGGTGGGGCTCCGCTGCCCGCCGACCACCCGGCCAACTTCGTGCTCATGATGCTCGTCGGGATGGACGATCCCGGGCTGCTCGTCCTGCCCACGCATCGGCTGTGCGTCGAGCCGGTGATTCCGCTGGCGTCCGAACTGGTGCGGCGTCTTGGAGACAGCTTCACGACGCGCACGTCGTGGCGAGGCCCTCAGGCCGCCGACGCCGTGTGGTCGAACATCGAGCTCGAGGGTGATCAGGGCGTCCTCGGCCTCTACACGTCTGGCGACCAGGCGTGGACGCTCGCCCGGATCACGCCGGCCGGCAGGGCCCGCATGGAGGCGCTCGCGAGCGAGCACGGCCCGGCGTGGCGGAAGCTCGGCGTGGCGATCCTCCACCGGCTCGTGTTGGACGAACTGCTCCGGCCGGGTGAGACGGCAGGGTCGTCGCTGCCCACTCCGACGTACGTGCACCTGATTCGCGAGGTGCGCGAGGGCCTGGAGACGGGCCGCTACGGGATGGCGGCCCTCGTGATGCCGGCTTCCGTCGGCGACATCCGGGCCGTCAGCCAGACCGGGGAACGCATGCCGGCGAAAAGCACCTACTTCTATCCGAAGCTTGCGAGCGGGCTCGTGTTCAACCCGCTCGAGTGACCAGCCCTGGGGAGCCGGCCCGATGCGGGCCCCGGCTCGTGGTTCCACGTGAAACCAGGTCGACGCGCGGGCCTGCGGGACCTGCGGGGCCGGGGTAGGGCGTGCGGTTTCACGTGAAACCGTGCCGTGGACCTTGCTTGCCGGGGCGTCTCTGGCGCACCGCGCGTCGGCGTGTGGCGGTCGTGCGCGTCGTGGCCGATATCCCGAAGGCGCCGGTCGTTGCGCCCGAGACCGTGGAGAAGGGTTCTGCGCGTGGGAAGGATTCTGTGCGTGGCCAACCAGAAGGGCGGCGTCGGCAAGACGACGACCGCCGCCAACCTCGCCGCGGGTCTCGCCAGGGGCGGCATGCGGACGCTGCTGGTCGACCTCGATCCGCAGTGCAACGCCACGACCGGCTTCGGGGTCGCGCCGGCCGCGGTCCATCCGCTCGTGCTCGACGCGTCGCTCACGGAGTCGGTGATGGCGACCGACGTGCCGGGGCTGTCGATCCTGCCGGGCAGTCGGAGCGTCCGCGACGTCGAGCGCATCGCGGCCCGGGCGCGGGCGGGCTCCACGGCGCTCGCCGGACACCTCGCCCGCGGCGTTTCGGCCTGGGACTACTGCCTCATCGACTGTCCGCCGTCCGTCGGCGAGCTGACCCGCACGGCACTCGCCGGCAGCTCGGAGGTGCTCATGCCGATCCAGTGCGAGTACTTCGCGCTCGAGGGGCTCACGCAGATGATCGAGGTGATCCGCGACGTGATGCACGAGCGTCCGGGGCGGCTCGCCTTCAGTGGCATCGTGCTCACGATGCACGACGCCTCTCTCGAACTGACGGCCGAGGTGGAGGCCGAGGTGCGGGACTTCTTCGGGGAGATCGTCTTCGAGACGGTCGTTCCCCGGGACGTGGCCGTGGCGGAAGCGCCGAGTCACGCCCGGAGTGTGATCGACTACGCCCCTCGCTCACCGGGAGCGCGGGCCTATACGG
>DNLZ01000081.1 GCA_003488325.1 Planctomycetaceae bacterium | reverse complement strand
CGGCTGCGGCGGCACGCCGCCCGAAACAGGCGTTGCGACGCTTGCCCAATCGGCCTATCGTCCCGTCGCCGCCGCACGCCCGGCGTCGGCACCGCCACGCGGGTCCACCGGCCATGAACGACGACGACATCCTCGACTACGGCCGCGGCATCCTCCTCGCGGAGGGTCGGGCGGTCGTCGCGGCGGCGGACCGGCTCGACGGCGGCTTCGCCCGCGGCGTGCGGTTGCTCGAGCGGTGCACCGGCAGCGTGGTGGTGACGGGCATCGGCAAGGCGGGCCTCGTGGCCCGCAAGGTGTCGGCCACGCTGGCGTCGACGGGCACCCCGAGCCACTTCCTCCATCCGGCGGAGGCCATGCACGGCGACCTGGGAACCCTGCGGGGCGACGACGTGGTGCTCGCCCTTTCGCAGTCGGGGGAGTCGGAGGAGGTCGTCAGGCTCCTGCCGCACCTCGCCGCCCGTCGCATCCCGGTGGTCGCCGTGACGGGCCGATCCTCCAGCACGCTCGGCCGGGCCGCGGCCGTGGTGGTGGTCACCGGCAGCGTGCGGGAGGCATGCGGTCTGGGGCTCGCCCCGAGCACGAGCACGGCCCTGATGCTCGCCCTCGGCGATGCCCTGGCGCTGGCCGCCTGCGGGCTGCGCGGTTTCACGGCCGCCGATTTCGCCGCCCGGCATCCGGGTGGAAGCCTCGGCCGCCAGCTCGCGCTGGTGGAGGATGCGATGCGGCCGCTGGGCGAGTGCCGCGTGGCCCGGGGCGACGACACGGTGCGGGCCGTCTTCGCCCGTCCGCTGCCGGTGCGGCGCACCGGTGCGGTGATGATCCTCGGCGGCGACGGTGGTCTCGCCGGCCTGTTCACCGACAGCGATCTGGCCCGCCTGTTCGAGCGGCGGCTCGATCACACCCTCGACGGCCCGATCGCCGCGGTCATGACCCGCCGGCCGCTGGTGGTGGCGGCCGGCTCGCGGCTGCGGGACGCGATCGCGATCCTCGAGGCCAGACGGGTGAGCGAACTGCCGGTCGTCGACCCGTCCGGCCGCCCCGCCGGCCTGCTCGACATCGTCGATCTGGTGGGGCTCGTGTCTCCGGAGCGGCTCGCCGCGTTGGAGCCCGGTGCCGCCGCCTGAGGATGGCGGGGCGGAACGTCGTGCGAACTGCGGGGCCGGACAGCCGATGACGCGCACCTCCGACGGCGTTGCCGACGACCGCTGGGCCCGGATCGAGCTGCTCTTGCTCGACGTCGATGGAGTGCTCACCGACGGCGGCGTCACCTGGGGCAACGACGGGATCGAGCAGAAGACATTTCACATTCGCGACGGGCTGGGCCTGCGGCTCTGGCAGCGGGCGGGGGGACGCACCGGCATCGTGACCGGCCGGGCGAGCCGCATCGTGCAACTGCGGGCCGAGGAGCTGGGGATCGAGATCGTGCGGCAGGCGGGGACGCCCACGACCGCCGGTGCGGCGCCGCGGATGTTTTTCGTGGCGCACGCCGCCTGCCCGGCGGACCCGAGCGCGAAGATGGCCGCGATCGCCCGGGCCGTCCCGGGCACGCAGCGTCTGCCGGCCACGGGGCTGGCCGATGTGCTCGCGGCCCTCGCGATCCATGCCGGTCGAGACGGGGCACGCGCCGTGCTTCTGACGGGACGGCCGCACCTGGCCGTCGCCGCCGCGAATCGTCATGCCAGCCTGCGTGCGGTCACGGGGCACGATGCCATCCGCGCGAAGGGGGCCGTCGCCGAGTGCGCCGCAAACCTCCTCGTGCTGGATCCAGCCACGTTTTCCTCGAACGCCCTCGAACGGCTCTGCGGCGACCTCGGGCTGGGCGCCGACGCGACGCCGCCGACCGAGCTCGCGGCCCCGCCATCCACCCCGTGCGGCTGCAAGGGAAAGCACCATTGATCGCCACCCCGTCACCAGCACGTGATTCGTGTCGCCGCCGGGATGTCCGGTCGACCGCCCCCACGCCCGAGATGCTCCGATGAGACTCGCCCGCACGATCGGCACCGTGACGCTCGTCGAACCGCATGCCTCCATGCGCGGCGGTGCGCTGCGGCTGCTCGTGCCGCTCGGCCCGGACGACCTCGCGGCCGGGGACGGGGCGGCCGAGCCGCTCGTGGCCTGGGACGACCTGGGCGCGGGTGACGGTCAGCTCGTGGCCTTCAGCGAAGGGGGCGAGGCGGCACAGCCATTCCGGCCCGCGGACAAGCCGGTGGATGCGTACGTCGCCGCCCTGATCGACAGCCTCGACCTCGCCGGCACGACCGGCACGACCCGACATCCGACCGCGACCCGAAACGTGGGCAAGAATCGATAGAGACGACCTGTTTTCGCCAACCCCTTTTTGACGCTCGAGCGTTCACGCCATCAGGAGCAGGAGCCGCCATGGCAGCCACCCCAGCCATCAAGACCACCGACAAGTCGCTCGCCCAACTCAAGGAGGAGATCTGCGACATCGGCCGCCGGATCTACGCCAAGGGCTTCGCCGCCGGCAACGACGGGAACATCTCGTTCCGCCTCGGGCCCAACGAGGTGCTCTGCACGCCGACGATGATCTCGAAGGGCTTCATGAAGCCCTCGGACCTCTGCATCGTCGACATGGAGGGCAACCAGCTCGCCGGCCAACGCAAGCGGTCGAGCGAGGTGCTGCTCCATCTGACGATCATGAAGGAGCGGCCCGACATCAACTCGGTGGTGCACTGCCATCCGCCGCACGCCACCGCCTTCGCCGTCGCTCGCGAGCCGATTCCGCAGTGCGTGCTCCCCGAGGTGGAGGTCTTCCTCGGGGACGTGCCGATCACGCGGTACGAGACGCCGGGCGGGCAGAAGTTCGCCGACACCGTCAAGCCGTACGTGAAGAAGTCGAACGTGGTGATCCTCGCCAATCACGGCACCGTGAGTTTCGGCGAGACGGTCGAGAAGGCCTACTGGTGGACGGAGATCCTCGACGCGTACTGCCGGATCCTCATGCTCGCCAAGGATCTCGGTCGTGTCACCTACCTCACGAAGCAGGAGACGAAGGAGCTGCTCGATCTCAAGTCGAAGTGGGGCTACACCGACCCGCGGCTCGATCCGGGCATGGAGAACTGCGACATCTGCGCCAACGACGTCTTCCGATCGAGCTGGGGCCAGACGGGCGTCACCCGCAAGGCGTTCGACGCGCCGCCGCCGATGGGGGCGGATCCCGGCAACGCCGTGCGGCCGTCCGGGGCGATCGACCACGAGGCACTCGTCAAGGCGGTGACCGAGCAGGTCTGCAAGGAACTGGGGCTCTGAGCCCGCTGCCGCGTTCGCGGCGGCATCCATCCACATTCCGACGGAAACACGACCATGAAGGTGGGCATCATCGGCGGCGGCGGCATCGTGGGGTCGTCCGCGGGCTTCGCCCTGCAGCTCGGCGGCATCGTGCACGAGATCGTGATCGTCGATGCCAACGCCGACCTGGCCGACGGGCAGGCGCTCGACATGCTGCACGGGGCTCCGGCCATCGCCGACCAGGTGATCCGCTCCGGCGGCTACGACACGCTGGCCGATGCCGATCTCGTGTGCATCACGGCCGGACTGCGGCGGAAGCCCGACGAGAGCCGCCTGGCGCTCATCAACCGCAACGTGGTGCTCTTCCGCTCGATCCTCGCGGAACTCAAGTCGGGCGGACTCCGTCCGGATGCCACGGTGCTCGTGGTGAGCAATCCCGTCGACATCCTGACGTACCTCGCCGAGCAGGAGCTCGGGCTGCCGGCGGGACGCGTCATCGGGCTCGGCACGCTCCTCGACACGCTCCGGTTCCGTGCCCTGCTGGCCATGACCCTGCGGGCGCCGGCGACGCAGGTGCAGGCCGTGATCCTCGGCGAGCACGGCGACAGCATGGTGCCGATCTGGAGCAGCGCGAGCGTGGGCGGCCTGCCGCTGGAGAAGTACCCGGGGTTCTCCCACAAGCTCGGCGAAGACGTCTTCCAGCGGGCGAAGACGAGCGGCGCCGAGATGATCAAGAAGAAGACCGGGGCGGGGTTCGCGGTCGGCGTGTCGATCGCCGAGGTGATCCACGCGATCGCGCTCGACGCGAAGCGGGTGCTGCCCGTCTCCACCGTGCAGCGGGGGTGCTACGGCCTCCGTGACGTGGCGATCTCGGTGCCGACGGTCGTCGGCCGGAGCGGCGCGGAGCGCACGCTCGAGATCGAGCTGTGGCCCAAGGAGATGCAGGGCCTCAAGCGAAGCGCCACGGTCCTCCGCGAGACGCTCGGCCAGGTGCTCACCAGCGCCGGGTGAGTTCCGCCCAAGGATCATGTCGTCGCGGCCTCGGCGAGGAGACGTTCGCCGTCCCCGAGCCGGCGCGACATGAGTGCCTGATGCGTTCGAGCCCCCGCGTATCGGATGTGTGCGCGGCCGACGGGCCGACCGCGGTCCTCGGGCAGCGACGCTGGTCGTGCTTTTTCGCGAGCCCGGTGTTCGGGCGGGCTCCGCACGCTACAACGACGGG
>DNLZ01000023.1:3134-4853 GCA_003488325.1 Planctomycetaceae bacterium | reverse complement strand
CGGCCGTCCTCGGCTCGGTCGCGGCGGCGAGCACACGCGCCTGCGACGGCGTCGGCTGCCGCGGCGCGCTCGTGCCGGTGCCCGCCACGAACAGCGGATCGCGTCGCGTGCGTCTCCGATTCCTCACCCCGGCTGGCAGGACGGCCTCGAGCACGACTCCGCGGCGGGTCATCCAGCGTTCCGCCATCCACTCGGTCAGTTCGAGCATCCGACGGGAGAGCAGCGGGCGGTCGTCCTCGACCGAGAGGACGGACTTGAGCGGCTGCTGGGGCAGTTCACCGCAGCGGATCGCGACGCAGTAGGCCAGCCGCTGGCGATCGCCCCGCCCGAGCGGAACCCGAACCCTGCGTCCCGGCTCGACGGCGGCCGCGAGCTCCTCCGGCACCAGGTAGTCGAGGGGCCTGTCGACGCCTGTCGGCAGGACGACCGTGGCGATCATCCCCTGGCGCGTGTCGTGTTCCTCCCAGGCGGGACGGCTCGCGAAAAGCTCCCGCTGGACCGTATGCTCGCGTTCCATGACGTCGAATTAGAGCAGGTCAGGGTCGGGACTCCGGGGCACTGATGCGGATCGGCGTTTTTGGCGGCACGTTCGACCCGGTCCACATGGGGCACCTCCTCGTCGCGGAGTGCTGTCGCGAGCAGGCGCGACTCGACCGGGTGCTCTTCGTTCCGGCGTCCGTGTCGCCGCACAAGCTCGGCAGTCCCCCCGCGGCGCCGGGCCATCGCCTCGAGATGCTGCGATTGGCGACAGGCGGCCACGATGCCTTCGCGGTCTCGACGCTCGAGGTCGACCGTGGTGGCGTGAGTTTCACCGCCGACACGCTCGCGACGCTGCATGCGGCCTGCCCGGATGACCGGCTGTTTCTCGTCCTCGGCCCGGACGGCCTCGCCGATCTGGATCGATGGCACGAGCCGCGGCAGGTGCTCGCGACCGCCGAGATTCTCGCCGTCGAGCGCGGGGGGCTCGACGACATCGCAGCCATGGTCTCGGCCCCTCCACTGGCCGCGCTGCTCGGGACGACCGCGGCGGCCGTCGTCGCCAATCGCGTGCGGGTGCCCGCCATCGGCATCCGCGCGAGCGATCTCCGGGCCGCCGTGGCCGCGGGGGGAAGCATCCGTTACCGCACCCCCCGCGCCGTCGAGCGGTACATCGAAGCGCACGGGCTCTACCGCGGGCCGTGAGGCGTGCGGTCGCCCATCGCGCATCGCGGGCTCGTCGTCTCACGAGGAGCGGAGCGTCCGCAGGCGTTGCTCCAGGAGTCGGCTCTTCGGTTCGCCATCGAGCCGCGGATCATCGGCGATCGCACGCAAGAGCAGGTCGAGTCGTTCCGCCACCGGCTGCTCGAGGTTGAGCAGCACCTGGGGCACTCCCCCGACCTCGCAGCGGCCGCCGAGCAGTTCACCGAGGGGCTCCTCGCGGATCTCGTAGCCGAGGTCGCGAGCAAGCTGGGTCACCTCCGCCAGCAGGCCGAGCGTGTCCGACACGATCGACGACTCCTTCCCTCACACAGATCCCGGGAGCGCCCGCGTCGCGCGGGGCCGCCGCACCACGCACGGGCTTCAGCGTGGCCAGCCGGTGGGCAGGCCGCGTTCCCGGCGCCGTTCCTCCATCGCGCGGCGATGCTCGGTGAACCGCGCCCGCTGCTCGGGGGACGTGCTGTCGATGATCCCCTTCATCCAGCGATTGCGTGCCTCGTCGCCGCCCGGAGGACCGCCCGG
>DNLZ01000023.1:0-2777 GCA_003488325.1 Planctomycetaceae bacterium | reverse complement strand
CCCCCGCCGGGAGGCCCACCACCGAATCCTCCCATCGCCCCGCCGCTGGCCTGCATCGCCTTGCGGAACAGTTCCTCCTGGTCGATCTGCCGGTCGAGCACCGCCCGGCGCTCCGTGGGCGGCGCCTGGAAGTAGTCGTCGATTCGCTGCCGGAACGCGGTACGAAACATCCCGCCCCGCGCTTCCATCACCTGCGGACGCAGGTGTTCGGGCAGGGCCTCGATCTTCTCGCGCACGCGGCCCATCGCCGCAAACGCCTCCGTGGCCTCCTCGACCGTGCGCGGGCCACCGTTGGCCGCGAACTTCTGCTGGGCATCCGCCTGGAGTGCGAGCACCTCCTTGACCCGGGGATCGGTCGAGAATCGCACCCAGCCCAGGAGCCACGCCACGAGAAAGCACACGAGCGCGAGGCCCGCGATCGCCCAGAGCCACACGAGCGGCGATCGGCCCGTCCCCGCCGACGAAGCCGCTTTCCCGCCACCGCGTACCGGATAGGTCGCCGAACTCATCGCCGCGCCTCGCTTACAGGTTGTCGACGTGGCCGTCGAGATAGAGGAAATTGCGTGCCCCGGCCGGGGGCGTCCAGTTGTCATCGACGCTGTTCGTGTCTTCCAGATCGGGCGCCAAGAGCGCCGCGAAGCCCGAGGTGTGGAACGGGCCGAATTCGTAGATCACCCAGAGCTTGGACGATGCGAGCGGCGAACCGCTCCGCCGGCCGGTGAGTGCCTCTTCCCGCGTGCGCCCCACCGGTCCCGTCGCGTCCTCGCGGATGAGCCGTCGGGCCGGATACTCGAAGCTCGTGCCCTCATAGGCAACGTTCGCGTACTCCTCCGGCCGCGCGTTGGCCGGCAGCGCCGTCCACTTCGCCTTGACCTCGTCCGCTTTCGCGCCGGTCCGCTCGAAGTAGATCGTGTCCGAAGGACACCGGAACGCGGAGCGGTTGTCCTCCAGGAACGAGCCGAGCACCGAGGCGATGCTCGGCCGCACGGGACGCGTGGGCGTGTAGAAGTCGAGCTCCTGGCTCGGCAGCACCGCGGCGACCGGGAAGCGACCGCGCGTCATCCGGTCGAGGTACATGTTCATCGCGATGCCCACCTGCTTGAGGTTCGACTTGCACGTCGTGCGGCGGGCGGCCTCGCGGGCCGACTGCACCGCGGGAAGCAGCATGCCGATGAGCAGCGAGATGATCGCGATCACCACGAGCAGCTCGATCAGCGTCATGCCCGTCCGCATGGACGGCGATGGTCGCGGGGCGGCGGGCGGTGAGGGAGACGGGGCAGGATGCATGGTGATGACTGGCGGGGGTGAGAAGGCGGGGATCGGCGACGGCACCCCGCACGGTCCGCCCCGTCGGCAGCGACCGTCGCGCCCGTCGGCGTCCGATCCGTGGAAATTGAACGGTCGAGGGAGCCAATCGGCTCGCCCCATGCAGTCTACAGGGCCGCCGTGACGGACGACGATAGCACCCGATGGGGTGCAAGTGTCGGCAGAGCAGGCACTTGAGCACGCGGCCTGCGGCAACTCTGACGGACGCGAAAGGAACGATGTTGGACATGAGCGATCCAGCACCGCGTGACAACGGCCCTGCGACCGAGGGGGGCTCGATGACCCCGTCCGTGCCGGCCCGGGCGCGGCCGCACGGGTCGGCGGAGACCGTCGAAGCGAGGGACGCGCGGCATGCGGCCGAGATCGCGGGACTCCGCCGCGAACTCCTGGAAGCCCGCAAGCTCGCGAGCCTCGGCGAGCTCATGGGCACGACCACGCACGAGTTCAACAATGCCCTGACCACGATCCTGAATTACGCCCGACTCGGCCTGCGGCATCGGGACGATGCGACGCGGGACAAGGCGCTCGAGCGCATCCTCTCAGCGGGGACGCGGGCGGCGAAGGTGACCGCCAGCGTCCTCTCGATGTCGCGCAACCGCTCGGGGCGATTCGAGCCCACGGACCTCGTGCTGCTCGTCGAGGACGTGCTCGTGCTGCTCGAGCGGGAGATGATGAAGTACCGCGTGCAGGTCGAGCGCGAGTTCGCGCCGGTGCCACGCGTCTCCGCGAACCCGGGACAGCTTCAGCAGGTGCTGCTCAACCTGCTCGTCAACGCGCGCCAGGCGATGCCCGAGGGGGGCAGGCTGATCCTCCGCCTCGCGCACGACCCGGTCACGGGGTTCGTCGACGTGACCGTCCGCGACACCGGCTGCGGCATGCCCCCCGACGTGATGCGCCGCATCTTCGAGCCGCGATTCACGACCAAGACCGGACCCGACGCCACGGGCAAGGGGGGCACGGGCCTGGGACTTACGGCCTGTCGCGAGATCGTGGAGGCGCACCGCGGACGCATCCGCGTGGAGAGCGCACCGGGCCGGGGCACGGCGTTCACCGTCCGCCTGCCCTCACTCCACGCCGAGGCAGCCCGCCGAGGCGCCTGACTCGCCCGCTCGAGCGGGATGGCACGAGCCTGGCCGGCATCCCTTCGATACGTCTCCAGACGGATCCTCGCGGCCCCCGCCCGGTGTGCCGCGCCGGCCACGCCACATACCGAATCGGCCCGAGCGGCACGTCGACACACCGTCAACCGGCGCGGCGGCGGCTCACGCGCTCTTCGTGCGCGTCTCCCGCAACGGCACCACGGGCTCGAGGCCCTCCACGTGCCGATCGTCGATCAGGTAGGTGCTACCCTGATGGTCGGGCAGGTCGAACATGATGTCGAGCATCACGTCCTCCATGATGCTCCGCAGGCCGCGGGCGCCGGTGTCCTTCTTCATCGCCTTGCGGGCGAT
>DNLZ01000156.1 GCA_003488325.1 Planctomycetaceae bacterium | reverse complement strand
TGGCTCGTCGATCTCGAGGCCGGGCCAGCGACGCTCGAGCAGGTGCACCGCCTCCGGCAGCCCGCGCTCCGTCAGCCAGACCAGGTCCTCGGCGATCGCCGCGTCGCGGCCCGCTCCGCGGGATGCCGCGGCGTCGCGCATCCCGAAGAGCCGTGCGGCCTGGACGAGCGCCTCGTCTCTCAGGCCCGCCTGCACCTGCATCGCGCAGAGGCAGCGGCGCATGTCGCGGACGGCATCGCTGTTGCCGGTGATGTCGAGTGCGGCCACCGCGTCCGCCGCGTCCTCCTCGTCGGGGTCGGTCGATTCCGTGTCGGACTCCTCGGCCACGGCGGCCGATCCTTCGACGAGCGCGAGGGCCGCCTGGGCCTCCGCGACGTGTCGCGTGCGGTCGTCCGCCGGCGCCTCCGAAAACGCGACGAGCGCCCGCAGGAAGCGGGCCGCCGGTCGGCCGCTGGTGCCCACGCCCGCCGCGACGTGCCGCCGCACGGAAGGCCAGAACGGATCGTCCGGCAGCCACTCGCGCACGAGCAGGCGGGCCGCGAGACGCGACAGCGACATGCTCCGGTCGAGACGGGCGATCCGCGCCAGCGGCGCGATCCCCGCGTCGTCGTCGAGCCGCAGCAGGCGGAGGAGCGAGCGGGCCCGCTCGGATGCGTCTCCGGCCTGGAAGCGGTCGACGAGCACGGCCGCTGCCGGCGCGTCGTCCGCCGCGCCGAGCGTGGCGGGCATCGCCTCGACGAGCCAGCGTGCCCGCAGCGCCACCTCCAGATCGGTGCTGGTTTCGGCCGCCGTGAGCAGCGCATCGGCCGCCGGGCCGCCGAGCTCGACGAGCCTCGCGGCGGCGATCTCGCGCACCGCGTAGTCGCCGGCGCCGAGCTGGCCGACGAGTTCCGCGATCACGTCGGGCGCCGCGTGGTCGGAGACCGGTGCCGCACCGACGCCGGCTGCACCGGTGACGAGCGCGACGAGCACGACGGTCGGCAGCGGCCAGTCAGATCTGGCTCGTCCCGCCCCGCCACACCGCGGGCAGGGATGGCCGGCCGGGGGGACGAGGGACGTGCCGGCGTTCATGGGGCGTCCGGCGTGATGCCGAGGTCGTGCAGCGTGACGAGCGCCTCGAGGGGCACGCCCTCCGCCGCGAGTGCCTCGCGGCCGCCCGCGAGTCGATCGACGACCGTCACGACGCGTTCGACGACGAGGCCGAACTCACGGGCGCGGGCGATCGCCACGAGCGAGGAGCCGGCGGTCGTGATCACGTCCTCGAGGATGACGACCCGCTGGCCCGGCACGACCGGCCCCTCGACGAACCGCTGGAGACCGTGCCCCTTCGCCTCCTTGCGCACGAGGAAGCCCTTGAGCGGGATGCCGTCGACTCCGGCCATCGTGACGACGGCTCCGGTGACCGGATCGGCGCCGATCGACATGCCGCCGACCGCCTCGGGGAGCGGCCCGAGCGCCTCGAGCCGGCGCAGGATGGCGCGACCGACGAGCATCGCGCCGCGGGCGTCGAGCACGACCTGCTTGACGTCGAGATAGAAGCTCGCGGTGCGGCCCGAGGCCAGCGTGAACGTGCCGCGGCGCAGGGCCCGCGTGGCGAGGAGCTCGGTGAGCTCCTCTGGAGGCGGGAACGTCGGACCGGCGGTGGTGGCTGCTGGCGACACGTCCCGAAGTATAGAGGGTCGTGACCGCGGCGCGTGGCGTGTACGGATTTCGTGAGCCCCATCGCGCGGGGCGACGCAGCACGGCTGCGGCGTCGATTTCACCCGTGTTTTTTTGACTCGATGCGGCATGGTTTTAGAATGCGAGTCGGTGCGAACGCCTGTCCGGAGACGACCGATGCGGCACGGTTCGACGAGCCGCCCACGTCGGGCGCGAAGCGGGCTGGCGCTCGCGTGTGGCATGGTGGTCGCCCTCGCGGTGGCACCGTGGGCTGATGCCGCACGCGCCGCGCCGGAGGCGGTGTTGGTGCCGGTGCGGCTTCCCATCACCGGCACGCGTGACACCCAGGTCACCGCGGCGATCCTCCGCCAGCTCGACGGGCTGCGACGGGCCGCGCCCGAGCGGGGCGTGCTCGTGCTCGAGTTCACCGGCGGCGGCGACGGGGACCCGGCCGCGAGTGACTTCGGCCGCGCGCTCGAACTCGCCCGGTTTTTGACCGATGCACGTCTCACGGGAGTGAAGACGGTCGCGTTCCTGCCGCAGGGCGTCTCGGGGCATGCGGTGCTGCCCGTGCTCGCCTGCGAGGAGATCGTGATGCCGGCTGACGCCGTCCTCGGTCCCGCGCACGTTCCCGGTGCGACGATCGATGCGCCCGTGCGCGTCGCCTATGGCGAGATCGCGGCGCGACGGCGCACCCTCCCGCCGGCGGTGGCGGTGAGCCTCGTCGATCCGGCGACCCGTGTGGCCCGGGTGGCGACGGACGCGGGTGAGCAGTTCGTCGCGCCGGGGGAGGTCGACGACCTGCGTCGCCGCGGCGTCGTGCTCGACGTCGAGGAGCTGCAGCCGTCGCCACTGGCACTGCCGGGGCGTCGCGCCCGCGAGCTCGGGTTCGTGCGGCTCCTCGCGTCCAGCGTTCGTGACGTGACGGCCGGCCTGGGCCTCCCCGACGGGTCGCTCACGGCGAACCCCGCGCTCGACGGCGGCTGGCGCCCCACGCAGGTGGTGCTCTCGGGGGCGATCACGGGAGACGCGGTGGGCCGCATCCGGACGCGTCTCGAGCGGGCCATCGCCGAGGGGTGCAACCTGCTCTGCCTGCGCATCGACAGTGCCGGCGGCGCGCCGGAGCAGGCGCTCGTCCTGGCTACGTGGCTGGCGAGCCTCGATCCGGCGGACGTGCGCACCGTCGCCTACGTGCCGCGCGAGGCCCGTGGTGATGCGGCCCTCGTGGCCTTGGCGTGCGACGAACTCGTGATGCACCCGACCGCGACGATCGGCGGCGACGGGGCGGCCGCGATCGTCGGACGGCAGGCGGAGTCGGTCGCGGCCGCGTGGCGGGCCGG
>DNLZ01000173.1:3346-3535 GCA_003488325.1 Planctomycetaceae bacterium | reverse complement strand
ACATCGGGATCCTCAAGTCGCTGGGGGCGGGGGCGTCGGGCATCGCCGGCATCTTCCTCGGCTACGGCCTCTGCCTCGGGATGGTGGGCGCCGGTGCGGGCCTCGCGCTGGGTCTGTCGATCGTGCACAACATCAACCGCATCCGGGCGGCCGTCGAGTGGCTCTCCGGCGAGCGGGTGTTCGATCCGT
>DNLZ01000173.1:0-2942 GCA_003488325.1 Planctomycetaceae bacterium | reverse complement strand
TGGCGTCGAGCGTGCTGCCCGCCCTGCGGGCGGCGCGGCTGCACCCGGTCGAGGCCCTCCGTCACGAGTGACCCGCATGCATCATCCATCCCGTGCACCGCTGCTCGGCGTCCGCGGCCTGCGCAAGCGCTACCGTTCCGGAGAGGGCGTGCTCGAGGTGCTGCGGGGCGTCGACTTCGACCTTGGCGCCGGCGAGTTCGTGGCCGTCGTGGGACAGAGCGGATCCGGCAAGAGCACGCTCCTCCACCTCATGGGACTGCTCGACGCGCCGGATGGGGGCACGATCCAGCTGGGAGGTGAGCGGATCGACGGCCTCGCCGCCTCACGCCGCGACCGGCTCCGCAACGTCGCCATCGGCATGGTGTTCCAGGCCTACCACCTCCTGCCCGAACTCGACGTGCTCGAAAACGTCCTCGCGCCGCTCATGGTGCGATACGGCCTCCTCGAGTGGCTCCGGATGCGGGCCGAGGCCCGCGCGAGGGCCTGCGACCTGCTTGCACGGTTCGGACTCGGAGCGAGGCTCAGGCACCGCCCGCGGCAGCTTTCCGGCGGCGAGATGCAGCGGGTGGCGATCGCCCGCGCCCTCGTGACCGGTCCACGGGTGCTGCTCGCCGACGAGCCGACGGGAAACCTCGACGAGGCCACGGGAGCCGGCATCCTCGACGCGCTGTGCGAGTTGAACCGACGGGACGGCCTTTCTATAGTCCTCGTCACCCACGACGCGGCGATCGCGCGGCGGGCCGACCGGGTCGTGCGGCTGGCCGCCGGACGTGTCGAGGAGACCGGCTGCACCTCGGTCGCGGAACGGGTGCCGACGGCCGCCTGAAAAACGCCCACGGTCGACGCCGGCGGTGCCGGTCTTCCGCGTCGCGGTCGCCGTTCCGACTCGCCCCATCGCCGGGAACGCTTCCATGCCGCGGCTCGTCTTCATGAACGACCGCCTCGTGCCCGAGAGCGAGGCGCGGGTGAGCGTGTTCGACCACGGCCTTCTCTACGGGGACGGCGTGTTCGAGGGGCTGCGGAGCTACGGTGGACGCGTCTTCCGGCTCGACGCCCATCTCGATCGGCTCTATGCCAGTGCCCGCGCCATCTGCCTGACGATCCCGCTCGCGAAGGAGATCGTGGCGCGGGCGGTGCTCGACACGCTCGCCGCCAACGACCTGGCCGACGGGTACGTGCGGCTCGTGGTGACCCGCGGGGCGGGCAGCCTGGGTCTCGATCCCAACAAGACGCGGGACCCGCAGGTGATCGTCATCGCCGACCAGATCAGCCTCTACCCGCGGGAGTTCTACGAGCGGGGCCTGCGGATCGTGACGGCCGCCACGCAGCGCACGCAGTCCGCCGCGCTCTCGCCGCGGATCAAGTCGCTCAATTACCTCAACAACATCATGGCCAAGCTCGAGGGGCTCCAGGCCGGGTGCGTCGAGGCGCTCATGCTCAACCACAAGGGCGAGGTGGCGGAGTGCACCGGCGACAACATCTTCGTGGTGCGCAGCCAGGGCGGAGCGGACCGCCTGCTCACGCCGCCCCCCGACGCAGGCATCCTCGAGGGCATCACGCGCGGGGCGGTCATGGAACTCGCCGTGGCAGCGGGCATCGACTGCCGCGAGCAAGCGCTCGTGCGCCACGACCTCTACACGGCGGATGAGTGCTTCCTCACCGGCACCGCGGCCGAGGTCATTCCCGTCGTCGAGATCGACGGGCGCAGGATCGGGGACGGCGTGCCGGGCCCGGTGACGGCCAGGCTGACCGCGGCGTTCCACCATCTGGTCCGGGGATGACGTCAGGAGCGGCCTTCGCGCGGGTCGGGTCGAGCCCGATCGCGCACCGCGTGCGGCGCTCCTGCGTGTTCACTCGGCGAAGGCTTCGAGTTCCGGCTGCATGAGGTCGAGGAACCGGCGGGCCGCCTCGTGCGGGTTCGGCCCGGCCGAGCACGTGCAGCACAGCGCGAGCGTGCCGGCGTAGGTGGTGGCCCCGATGGCGACACGGGTGCGCGGCCGCAGCGGCGGCACGCCCGTGATGTCGCGGATCACGACCCCACCCGGCGCGTCGCAGCCGTCGATCTTGGCGGCCCCCGCACGCATGCGACGGCTCGGATCGCCGGGGCAGCTGACGACGCCGGTGGCGTGGCAGACGGGGGCGCGGGTGAGCAGACGCAGGAGGCCCGGCACGCGGTCGACGGGCCGCAGTCCGACGAGGAACTCGGCCGCCGCATGCGTCTCGAGGATCCAGCGGGTCGCCGTCGCGATCGACTGCGCGAGGCCTTCGGGATCACGACAGGCCTCCGGCGTGCGGTCGAGAAACGCGTAGCCGAGCACGTTGCACGCCGGCTGCCGCGTGCCCGGCGCCCTCAGGCTCACCGGCACGTTGATGCGCACGTTGCCGGCCTCCCCGGCGGCCCGCTCGTTCCACTCGATGGCCGCACGCATCGCGGCCGTCACCACGACGTCGTTGAGCGTGATGCCGCGGCGGGTGGCCCCGCGCCGCAGGCGGGCGGCCAGATCGCGGGCGAAAGAGCGCGTCAGGTACGGCGGCTCGCGCGGCCCGGCGACGAGCATGGCGCCGTGGGTGCCATGCACCGGCGCGAGCGGCGTGGGGCGGAACCGGGAAAACGCGAGCGCGTCCCTCCGCATGTCGGCGGCGCTGGTCGCCGGTGAGGCGATCGCGGCGCCCGGCCGGCGTCCCGAAGAGAATGGTGCCGGCTCGAGACCGGCGTAGCCCGCCCAGATGTCACCCAGCAGTTCGAGCGCCGCCAGCCCGTCGCAGACCGCGTGCTGCACCATGAGGATCACCCGGTGGCGGTCGGGAGACACTCCGGCAAGCACCACGAGCCGCACGCCGCTCTCCGCCGAGAGATCCGGGGACCGCCAGGGTTCGTCGGCCGCGTCGGGATGCCAGAGCAGGGGCGGAGCGACGTCGGGCTCGAGCCAGTAGGGCCGCCA
>DNLZ01000030.1:4853-5369 GCA_003488325.1 Planctomycetaceae bacterium | reverse complement strand
GGCGCGGGTCGAGGGCCTGCGTCCGCGCGCCGGGCGGGCGTCGGCAGGTCGCGGGCCGCGAGGGATGGTCACGGTCGCCTCGCGGCGGGTCTGTAGCAGGTGGTGCGGCCCGCGGTAAGCCGAACGGCCGCCGTGGTCATGCGCTGCGACGCTTCTCCTCCGGCGTGCGCGCGACTTCGGGGAGCGGCCCGGCGAGCGCGGTAGACTGCGTCGAGTCGGCCCTGCCCCTCCCGCCCCGCCTTTTCGGGAACGCGTGCCCATGGATGCCGCCGCCCTGGCCGTGAAGTCGCTCGGCCCCTGCCGCATCGACTCGCCGCTCAAGTCGCTCGTCGAGTCGCGTCGCACGACCGTCCACTACGTCGCCGAGGACGATCGCGTGCTCTTCCACGACACCGTCGGGCTCGTCACCGCCACCGGGCTGTCCCCCGACCAGTTGCCGGGCTTCGAGCCCGCGGGTCCCCGGCGGAAGATCTTCTTCGAGCCGGCGAAACTCCGCGTCGGCATCGTCACCTGCGG
>DNLZ01000030.1:4295-4524 GCA_003488325.1 Planctomycetaceae bacterium | reverse complement strand
CCGGGCATCAACGACGTCATCCGCGGCATCGTGATGGAACTCTCGTTCCACTACGGGGTGCAGAAGATCCACGGGTTCCGCAACGGCTTCCAGGGCTTCATCCCGAAGTACGGCCACGACGTGCTCGACCTCACTCCGGACATCGTCACGGAGATCGACGAGGGGGGCGGCACGGTGCTCGGGACGTCGCGCGGCGGGCAGGATCCGGGCGAGATCGTCGACTGCCTCG
>DNLZ01000030.1:3842-3986 GCA_003488325.1 Planctomycetaceae bacterium | reverse complement strand
CTGCCTCGAGCGGATGAACATCCGTATCCTCTTCGTCATCGGCGGGGACGGCACGCTTCGCGGTGCGATGGACATCGCCCGCGTGATCGCCGAGCGCGGGCTCGCGATCGCGGTCGTGGGGGTGCCGAAGACGATCGACAACGA
>DNLZ01000030.1:553-3542 GCA_003488325.1 Planctomycetaceae bacterium | reverse complement strand
TGCCGAAGACGATCGACAACGACATCCCCTACGTCGACCAGTCGTTCGGCTTCCAGACGGCCTTCGGCGAGGCGACCCGATCGATCCGGGCGGCACACGTGGAGGCGAAGGCGTCTCCCAACGGGGTCGGGCTCGTCAGGCTCATGGGACGGCACTCGGGCTTCATCGCCTGCTATGCGGCGCTGGCGGAGCCGGACGCCAACTACGTCCTCATCCCCGAGGTGCCATTCGCGCTCGACGGCCCGGGCGGACTGCTCGATCATCTGCTCGAGCGGGTGAGGCTGCGGGGCCACGCCGTCATCGTGGTCGCCGAGGGTGCCGGACAGGACCTGTGCGGCGACGGCCGCGACGCCCGTGACGCCTCGGGCAACGTCAAGCTCGACGACATCGGGCTGTTCCTGAAGGACCGGATCGCGCGGCACTTCGCGACCGCAGGGCAGGACATCAGCCTCAAGTACATCGACCCGAGCTACAACATCCGCAGCGTCGCCGCCAATCCCTACGACAGCGTCTACTGCCTGCGGCTCGCGCAGAACGCCGTGCATGCGGCGCTCGCGGGCCGGACGGAGTGCGTCGTGGGCCGCTGGCACGGCCGCTTCGTCCACATCCCGATGCCGCTCGCCGTCAGCCACCGCAACGAGGTCGCTCCGGACGGCGACCTGTGGCTCGCCGTGCTCGAGGCGACCGGGCAGCCGCGGGTGTTCGGCACCGAGGTCCGTTGAAGGCGACGCCCGGCGGGTGCGCCCTCACTCCTCGCGGGCCGGCGGCTTCGGACGTTCGTGCTCGCGACGCGTCACGTCGCCGAGCGCCACCGCGTCGGCGATCCGGTCGGCGGCCGGGCCGAGCAGGATCTCCCGGTTCTCGAAGAGCGACTCCGGATTCTGGTCGAGCATCCGGATCCGCCGCTGGCGAAAGGAGAAGAAGGCGATGACGGCGATCGCCACCGCGACGGCGATGAGCACGAAGGCCGTGAGGCCCCGTTCCGCCTTCTGGATGAGCACCGTGATCCGGTCCCCGAAGAGGTACGCGAGCCCGAAGAAGCCGCCGATGACGATGGAGGCGCAGATGAAGTCGGCGAAGAGAAACCAGCGGTAGTTCACCCGCAGGATGCCCGCCGTCAGGTAGAAGGGGCTCCGCAGCCCCACGAGAAAGCGGGCGACGAAGAAGGCCTTGATGCCGTGCTTCTGGATGAGCTGCTCGATCGTGCGCTCGCGCTCCGGGGTGAGGAAGCCCGACCACCATGGATGCTCGCGGAGGACGCGGGCGCCGAAAAATCGCCCGATGAAGTACATGAGGCTGTCGCCGAGCAGGGCCCCGACGAGGCACGCCGGCAGGGCGTAGTACCACTTGAGCGCCTGCGCGCGGCTGGCCACGCCCGCGGCGACGATGGGCACCTCCTCGGGGATGGGCAGCCCGAGGCCGGTCAGCGTGAGGAACAGGATGATCCCGAGATAGGAACCCCGCTCGAACCAGTCGAACATGATGCGGCGCGCGACGGCGGGATCGGGACCGAAAACTCCGGGCCGCGTAGTGTACCGTCACGCCGACCGCAGCGCAGTCCACGCGGCGAAACCGCCTGAATCACGACGGCGCGGGCGCATCCGCCCGCGTGGTCGTGGTGTCCTCGACCGTCACGCCCCCGGCGTCCTCGAGGGCGATGATGCCGTGCGGGAGGTTCGCCGTGACGACCCGCACGCCGCCCCCGTCGTCCGGCACGACGAGCACCGCACCGATCGGACCGTCGCGCGGCGCGATCCGGGGGAGGCCCTCCCGGCCGAGGACATAGAGCGCCGTGGCCAAGGCGTCGGCGTCGGCCGCGGAGGGGGCGATGACCGTGGCGCAGTGCACGCCCTCCGCCGGCCTGCCGGTGCGCGGATCGAGGATGTGGCCGAGCCTCCGTCCGCGATCGATGAAGAACTGCGTGCCCGAGCCGCTCGTGCCGAGCGCGCGATCGACGAGGGTGAAGGTGGCGAGGCGGCGGCCCGGTCGCAGCGGGTGCGCGAGACCGACGCGCCAACCCTGTCGGCCCGGGGTCGCGGGGCCCTGGATCCCGGCGGCGCGCACGCTGCTCTGGCCGCCGTGCACGAGCGCGCTCCTCACGCCGGCCTCCCTCAGTCGGGCCATCGCGGCATCGATCGCCCAGCCCTTTCCGATCGCGCCGGGATTGATCTCGACGCCGCGCCGCATGAACCGCACGCGGCGGGTTGCCGCGTCGAGTTCCACCAGGTGCATGCCCGACGCGGCGCGGGCTGCGGCCAGCACGTCGTCGTCGGGCGTGCGTCCTCGTCGGCGCAGGAAGCCCCAGGTGCGCACGAGCGATCCGGCCGCGATGTCGTAGGCACCGAGCGTGGCCTCGTGGAGCTCGCGGGATCGTGCGAGCAGCGTGAAGAGATCCTCCGACACCGTCTGCCAGCCGGATGCGGCGGCGGCGTTGAGGCGGGCGAGCTCGCTCGTGTCGCGGTAGACGGTGAGCCGGTCCTCGATCGCGTCGACCACGTCGAGCGCGTCGATGCCGAGCTCCGTCGCGTCGGCATGCTCGCCGGCATTGAAGGCGACCTCGAAGCGGCAGCCCATCGCCTCACGCCCCACGACGATCGTGTGCAGATCGGATGCCATCGTCCGCGACGGAGGGGCCGGGTGGTCCTGCCGCTGCCGCGCGGCGGAGGGGGGAGGCGCCGGCAGGGTCCGCCGGTCGCTACCGAGGTGCGAGGCCGCGGTCGAACGCCTCCTGATCGCGTCGAAAGAGCGCGAGCTCGCGCTCGAAGCGCTCCACGGGGATGCGGAACGACGGCGCCTCGTCGGTGTGGGCGTGGCAGTGCGCGACGAGCAGACGGTAGAGGAATTTGAAGAGCTGCCGCGGCACACGCAGGCCGCGCAGGCCTTCGATCAGCCGACGCTGATCCACCGTGTCGTCGAAGAGGTCGGCCAGCGTGGCGGGCGGATCACCCACGCTCGCGGCCTTCACGCGCATCGAGGCGATGTCGTAGAG
>DNLZ01000030.1:0-259 GCA_003488325.1 Planctomycetaceae bacterium | reverse complement strand
CGAGGCGATGTCGTAGAGCGTCTCGCCGGACCATTCGAGCGATGGCACGAGGTTCTGCTTGTCGAGCCGCGCGCGCTGGTTGAACGACTCGTCCTCCCGCTCGATGAAGCGGTAGAGCTCGAGCGGGAGCAGCAGCTTGAAACCGAGTCCCGGTGACTTGAGGAACTTGTTGTCGAGCAGGGGCCAGAGCACGAGCCGCATCCGGTCGGCCGAGCCGTTGATGAGATGCGGCTCGTCGAGCCGATCCACGATCACCACC
>DNLZ01000161.1:5248-8793 GCA_003488325.1 Planctomycetaceae bacterium | reverse complement strand
GGGGCTTCGACGCCTCCGTGCCCGGTGGCAACCCGCGCGACCTCGACGGTGATCCGCTCGCCGGAGACGACGACCCGGACCTCGATTCCGATCGCGCGATCACGCGCCTCCTGGCCCGCTGGTTTCCCGACCCGGTCGATCCGCGCACGTCGCTGGAGGAGCCCGACATCCGCGAGCCAGGACCCGACACCGCCAACTTTCCCAACAGCCCGTACACGCTGCCGCGCGGATGGGTCTATCTGGAAACGAGCCCGTTGATGTACACGACGAGCGTTCGCAACCTGCAGACGGCGACGTACAACTGGGAGTCTCTGCTTCGCATCGGGCTGACGGACCGGGTGGAGTTCCGCCTGTTCGGCAACGGCCTGACGGTGGCCGCCGCGGGTCTCGGCGACGGCGCCACGAGCGGGTTCTCGCCACTCGTCTTCGACACGAAGATCCATTTCTCCGACGAGGTCCCCGAGTGGTTCATGCCGGCCACCGGCATGGAGGTCTACGTGCAGACGCCCTGGGGCAGTCCGGCGTTCGACGTGGGGACGCAGCCGGGCATCATGATGCTCTTTCGCAACTCGCTCCCGTGGGGCATCGAGGCGGAATGGAACGTCGGCGTCGTCGGCGACCAGGCGAGCGGCGACGCCGTCGGCTTCACCGACGCGGTGCAGTGGTCGTTTGAAAAGAAGGTGGCGGAGGAGCTGACGCTCTTCGTCCAGGGCTTCAAGAATCAGGCGGCGCTGCCGCGTGTCGCGGACCAGACGGTGCTCGGGGGCGGCTTCATCCGCACGTTCGGCCGTCGCTTCGCGCTCTTCGGCAGCTGGAACGCCGCCACCGACCGGGCCGGCCCGGCCTCGACGATCCAGCTCGGTGGTGCCGGCGCGTTCTGACGCTCATCGCACCTCGGTCCGTGCTTTCGTGAGGGGCACGTGAGGCGGTGGTGAGGAGCACGTGAGGCACCTCTGTGAGTTCTCTGCGAGGGGCCCCGCGATGCTTGCTCGGCCATCTTCCGCCGTGATACTCCCGGGCACCGGACCCGTGCGAGGGGTGCCGATCCGCAGGGAGCGATGCGATGGCGACGGTGACGCAGCCGGTGGACCGACACGAGGATCGGACGCTGCCGGGCCTGCCCGACCGCGAGGCGCTCATGGAGCAGTACCGGTGCGCGGGGCAGCGTCCGCCTGGACTCGATCACTACGACCGGCACATCGTCTTCAGTCACATCGTTCCTCCAGCCGATGCGACCCACCGTGAGCGATTCGAGTCGGTGGCCCGCACCCTTCGGGACATCCTCGCGCAGCGCTGGCTCCTCACCCGACAGACCCACGACCGCGCGAACCCGAAGCAGGTGTACTACCTGTCGATGGAGTTTCTCATCGGCCGGCTCCTGCGCGACACGATCTCGAACCTGCTCGTCGACGACCTCGTGCGCGAAGACCTCGCGAGCGACCCGCGGCACGACTGGCGCGCGATCGAGGAGAGCGAGCCCGATGCCGGCCTCGGCAACGGGGGTCTGGGGCGTTTGGCCGCCTGCTTCGTCGACTCGATGGCGACGCTCGGCATTCCGGCGATCGGCTACGGGCTGCGCTACGATTTCGGCATCTTTCGTCAGGAGATCGTGGACGGCAGGCAGGTCGAGCGGGCCGACCACTGGCTGTCGCATCCCGATCCGTGGGAGGTCGTCCGCCCCGCCGAGGCCGTGCCGGTGGAGCTCGCGAGCGGCTACGAACTGCGCGGCGGCGACATCGTCTCCTTCCGCGGCCGGACGACCCGCCTGCTCGGCGTGCCGCACGACCGGCCGGTGGTGGGCTACGGCGGCCGCACGGTGAACACGCTGCGGTTGTGGAAGTCGGCGACGTCGGACGTGTTCGACTACGGACAGTTCTGCTCGGGCGACTACGTCGGATCCGTGGCCGACGAGATCCTCGCCGAGACGGTGACACGGGTGCTCTACCCGGACGACTCCACCGCCCGCGGCCGGTCGCTGCGGTTCATCCAGGAGTTCTTCCTCGTGCGCTGCTCACTCGCCGACATCGTGCGGCGGTTTCGCAGCCGAGGCAACGAGTGGGCGCGACTGCCTGACAAGGTGGCCATCCAGCTCAACGACACGCATCCCGCGATCGCGGTGGCCGAGCTCATGCGCATCCTCCTCGACGAGGCGGGGCTCGGGTGGGACGAGTCGTGGGACCTCACGGTCCGCACCCTGGCGTACACGAATCACACGCTCCTTCCGGAGGCGCTCGAGACCTGGCCGGTGGAGCTCTTCGAGCGGCTCGTGCCGCGGCACCTCGAGATCGTCTACGAGATCAACCGGCGCTTCCTCGACGACGTCGCCCGACGCCACCCCGGGGATGCCGCGCGGATCGCGCGGGTGAGCCTCGTGGAGGAGGGGGGCGAGCGTCGCATCCGCATGGCGCACCTCGCCATCGTCGGCACCCACAGCACGAACGGAGTGGCGGCGATCCACTCCCGGCTGCTCGCGGAGCGGACCGTGCCCGATTTTCACGCGCTCTTTCCGGAGCGGTTCTCCAACAAGACCAACGGGGTCACGCCACGACGCTGGCTGCGGGTCGCCAATCCTCCGCTGACCCGGCTCCTCGTGCGCGCGATCGGAGACGGGTGGATCACCGATCTCGGCCAGCTCGCACGCATCGAGCCTCTCGCGGACGACGCCGGCTTCCGCGCGGACTTCCGGGCCGCACGGCGGGAGGCGAAGCAGCGCTGCGTCGACTGGGTGCAGCGCGTGCACGGCATCGCGCTCGACCCCGACACGATCTTCGACACGCAGATCAAGCGCATCCACGAGTACAAGAGGCAGCTCCTCGCGGCGCTCCAGATCGTCGTGCTCTACAACCGGCTGAGGAACGATCCCGGCCTCGACATGCCGCGACGCACGTTCCTCTTCGCCGGCAAGGCGGCGCCCGCCTACCACCTCGCCAAGTCGGTCATCCGACTCCTCACGGCGATCGGACGGACCGTCAACGAGGATCCCGTCGCGCGCGACCGCCTGCGGGTCGAGTTTCTGCCGAACTATTCGGTCACGCTCGCCGAGCATCTCATCCCGGCGAGCGACGTCTCCCAGCAGATCTCGACCGCGGGCTACGAGGCGAGCGGCACGAGCAACATGAAGTTCATGATGAACGGCGCCGTGACCGTGGCGACCCGCGACGGCGCGACGATCGAGATCGCCGAGGCGGTGGGGGAGGAGAACATCGTGCTCTTCGGGCTGACGGCGGAGGAGGTGGCCGGCAGCCGCGACTGGTACGACCCGCACTGGCACTACGAGCACGAGCCGGAGACGCGCGCGGCGGTCGACCTGGTCCTCGGCGGTCACTTCACGCCGGACGATCCCCACGCGTTCGAGGCGATCCGCGCGGCGCTCCTGCCCGGAGACGGCCGGCGGGGGGACCGCTTCATGCACCTGGCGGACCTCGGGGCGCACGTCGCGGCCGAGGAGCGCGTCGGCCGTCTCTTCGCCGACGCCGACGCCTGGTCACGCATGGCGATCCTCAATGTCGCCCGGTCGGGACGGTTCTCGAGCGACCGCACGATCG
>DNLZ01000161.1:925-4894 GCA_003488325.1 Planctomycetaceae bacterium | reverse complement strand
CCGACCGGCTCGGGCGCCCCGCCGGTCGCCCCGAGGAACGCTTCGCGATCATGACCTCCTTCGAGCAGTTTCGTACCCGGCTCGACGACCTCGTCTACGAGGCCGAGCAGGGGGCTCTTGCGAACGCGGCGGCACGGCGGCGGCGCATCGAGGAATTCCGCGATTTCGCCGACGCGTTCGAGCGGGAGGCCGAGCGACTCGAGGGAGAACTGATCGCACCGCGGATCGAGTACATGGAGGCGCTCTTCCCCCACGCGGTCCGGCCGGACGCCCTGGGGGGCGAGCGGCACCGGCTCCGCCTCTCGTTCGGCGTCACCGAGGAGTTCCCGTGCACCGCGGAGGTCCTCATCCACCTCGCCCACGACCCCGATCCCGGGCACTGCACGGTGTCGTTCGACTCGATCATCCTCCCCGCGCCGCTGACCGAGCGCTACCGCCAGTCGGGAGTGCGGCAGGTCACGCTCGGCGACGCCGACGCCGTGGACGTCGCCGCGCTGCTCGACGACTCGCTCGCGGAGTTCGTCCGGCACTACATGCAGACCCGGTCGGAGCACGCCTGACGCGGCCGCGTCGACCCCGTCAGGCCGGCACGGCACCGTTGGCGACCGGGGTGGTGCCGGCCTCGAAGGCCGCGCCGTCGAAGCCCGCCGTCTCGAACGACGTCCGCACGCCGGCGAGAAATTCGCGGGCGTCGTTGACCGCCCGCTCGGCGCCCGCCCTGGCGCCCCGGCCGACGGGATTGGGCGAGCGTCCCACGAGCGTGCGGATGACGGCGCCCGGAAGGGTGAAGGTGAAGCCGAGAATCGCGCCGCTGGTGTACATCAACTGGCCGAGGGCGAGGCCGAACTCCTCGAAGCTGCTTTTTCGCGACATCTCCGCCGCCGGATCGATCGTCGCGACCCGACCGTTGTCCCGGAGCCAGCGCTCCTGGAACACGCGGCGTGCCGTCTCGTCGACCGCGTGCATGAAGTTGCAGTCGAAGAGGAACGAGACGGCCGTGCCGACGACCGGGATGAAGTCGAAGGCCTCCTCGGCGAGCATGTTGCGGGTCGTCCGCATCACGAGGTCCGCCTCGCCCTCGATCTCCTCGGCGCGCTGATCGATGGCGACATGCAGCTTCGCGAGGACGTCCTGGCGTTCCACCGGGTCCTGCAGCATCGCGATCTCGAGGATGTCGATCACGATGGCATGATCGAGCGGCGTGTCGAGCACATACCCGTAGCAGTGACCGATGCGGGAGATCGATCGCAGGGCCGCGATCAGCTGCTGCGGGACGTGGAAGAGCGGGCCGCCGAGGCTGAAGGCGGTCGATTCGACGACGGCGAACCGTTCGGCCCGTGCCGAGAAGCCGAGGGCGAGCCGGTCACAGAAGGCGAGCGGCGCCTGCGCCAGCTCGCGAATGTCGGACACACCGGCGACACGGGCCACCTCGGCGAAGGAGTCGGCCTTGGCGGCGATCTCCTCCATCGACGTCACGAGCCGGATCACGGCGTTGCGCGGGATGAAGTGACCGACGAGCCACGTCACCGGGGCCGTGGCGGTGTCGATGACCGCCCCGAGCCGGCTCGGGGCCGTGCTCTTCCACCTCGCGATGGCGGCGATCTGCCCCGCCTCGTACGCCGCGTCACCGCCTCGAGCCGAGGGTGCTTGAGTCGAGGCTGCGGAGACCGGCACGGACGATTCGTCGGACATGGGGTGGGCTCCTGGAGGTCAGGCGAGGGCCGAACCGGGGGCATGTGGGCGACGACCGGCGGACGCCTGAGGAGTCTGCGTGCCCGCCGCCCCGGCCGCAAGCGGTCCAAAGCCCCTCACACATGTCTCACACTATTGGACGCATGATCGCCGGTGCGACACAATGCCGCGTCCGGTGTCGGCTCCCTGCCGCGGTGGCGACCGCCCGACCCGGGGTCTCCGACGGAGCCGCATCGTGCCCTCCCACGTCACGTTCGACCAGGGTCTGCTCCGCGTCGCGGACGGCCGCGTCTTCAGCCGCTCCCGGCGGCGGTTCGCCCGCATGCTCGACCGTCACTTGCGAGAAACACCGGGCGTCGTCTCGACGCGGATCGACCTCGACGGCGGATGCTGCGAGATGCGCTGGGCCGGCGCCGATGCCGACGAGGCGGCCCGTGCATTTGTGAGCGCCGTCACGCACGCCACGAGGTCTGAGGCGGTGCGAGGGACGCGCCGGGTGCCTGGATGGTCGCGGAGTGAGGCACCCCGCGGGGCCGACTCCGTGCCCGTGCGGGACGACGCCGACTCGGGTGCCGGGGTGCCCGTGCCGCCGCTGCCGGCCACGATCGTTCGCGGCCCACGCCGGGCCCTCTACGTCGCGGCCGGAGGGGGATGCCTCATGATGACCGTCGTCGGCGCGATCGTCCCCGGCATTCCGACGGTTCCGTTCCTGCTCGGCGCGAGCTATTTCCTCGCGCGGTCGTCGCGGACACTCCACACGGCGCTCGTGACCACACCCGTCGTCGGCCGCGTCGTCCGGGAGTGGGACGCCCACCGTGGCATCAGTCTGCGGTCGAAACTCACCCTCGCAGGCCTGACGGTCGGCGTCGTGCTCGTGACGGTCTCTCTCACGGCGGCGGGGCCGATGGTGGTGGGGATCGTCGCGGTGGTCGTCTCCATGAGCCTCGTCGGCATCGCGCGGATTCCCGGCATCAGCCCGGAGCGTCGCCCGCCGGATGCCCTGCTGCCAGACTCCTCGCGAGCGCCGCGACGTCTGCCACTGCTTCCGGGGCGAACGGTCCACGCCGGAGACATCCCAGCCGGCCCGTGGCGTCGAGGATGATCGCCGCCGGGATGCCCGGGGCGAGATCGAACCGGTCGCGCACGCGTCCCCAGAAATCGAGCCAGACGACGAACTCACCCGCCGCCGCCTTCACGGCGGCCCGCACCGTGCCGCGCAGGATGACGGGCACGCCCGGAATCGACGCGACGGGAATCACGATCGGGCTGCGGTCATGCGGCGACGTGCCGTTGACGAGGGCGTTTACCGAGACGCCGAACCGCCGCGCCTCGTCGGCACAGCCCCGATCGCCGTGCACGAGCACGGCGACACGACCCCGCAGGTCCGCGGTCGCGCGGCGCCTGCCCGTCTGGTCCTCGAGGACGAGATCGATGACCGCGTCGCCTGCCATCCGTGCCTCGCCGTCATCCCTGCCGCGAGACGAACGTCCGACGCGATTGAAGCGCCAGCCGCGCCGCGCTCCGTGACTCAGGCCGCGGGAGCCTGGTCCGAGGGCTTCGCTCCGAGGATCTCGTCGACCTTCGTCCGCGCGGCCCGCGACCCGTCGATCAGCCCGTGCACGAACGGGTTGTTTTGGGGCACCGAGAGCGCGACGAGCGCCAGCGGGAAGACGACGCCGTACGACACACCGTAGCAGGTCGTGTAGAGCAGCCGATTCGCGAAGGTGCCCACCGACGGCAGGACCGATCCAGCCGCCTCACGCGCGGCATTCGCGCCCTGCGTGACGGTCTCTGCGGCGGCCTGCATGGCATCGGCGACGGCGGCGAGGGGATCGTTGGTCGGCGTGGTCTCGGTGGTGGCTTCGTTGTGCATGATGCGTCCTGGGAGCGGGTGAGGGCGGGATGATGGGCCGGGGAGGCGCGATCGAAGGTTCCAAATACGGGCATTTGGAGCATAGTCGCGAGGGAAAGCGACAGCAAATCAGGAAGAGGCTTCCGCCGTCCCCTCGTCAAATTCTCACGAACCGAACGTCAGCGGCCCGTCGGATAGCGCCGTTCCATGTCGTCAAGGTAGCGGATGAGCTGCTCCGAGCCCTGGCGATGGAGCCACGGCCAGCGTCGGGCGAGCCAGGTATCGACCGAGCGGAAGCCGCGAGGCCAGAGCATCAGCCCACCCGCCAGCAGGGCCGGCGTGCCCACGAGCCCCGGCAGCGCGATCCCCATGACGCCGATCGTCACGAGCAGCACGCCCACCTCACGGGGCAGTGTCTGGAGGCG
>DNLZ01000161.1:0-534 GCA_003488325.1 Planctomycetaceae bacterium | reverse complement strand
CTGCGGCGCCGACGGCCCGTCGGTGATCGCGGTCATGACAGTCTCCGCCGGGCGACCGGGCGGGCACGCACCCAGGAACGGCGCCGATCGTCCGCCAGCGCGCGGCTCGCCTGGCGGTAGGCACCGAACGTCCCGAGGTTGCTCACGATGACGGCGACCAGACTCGTGAACCCCAGGGTGAACGCCCCGGCGACGCAGAGGACGTTCGGCAGGATCGTCATGCGCCGCGTCCGGCTCATCCGCCGACGGCGCTGCTCCGCGGAGTGCACGAGATCGGGAATCCGACCCACATCGCCCGACAGCACGACGATGTCCGCGACACCGGCGTCGGCGACGTCCCCGAGATGGATCGTCACCGCCGCGAGCCCGGCGAGTCCGGCCGGAAGCGGGCCAGCCGCCGCGCACGCCACGCGTCGTCCTGCGTGCACCAGCGCGCCGATCTGATCCGCGAGCGACCGCCCGTTCGCCACGAGCACGCCGTCGCAGTGCAACTCCGTGGCGAGGCCGGCCGGATCGAGCACGTCGTCCTCGGCC